>JAUSMG010000278.1 GCA_030645295.1 Saprospiraceae bacterium
TTCTATAAACGGAATCGCCACTACGTGGCTTTTTGCCCCTGATTCGCATGGCTCATGTTTAACTTGTCACTTGTCACTTGTCACTTGTCACTTGTCACTTGTCACTTGTCACTTGTCACTTGTCACTTGTCACTTGCCACTTTTAACTTGTTACCCGTTATTGCTAATATCCCCCATGCTGCCAGAAAACACAGTCCGCCGAGCGGCGTGACCGGGCCTGCCCAGGTGACCGGGAACGCTAGTAAATCCCGACAAGCCAACAAATACAGCGAGCCGGAAAATCCAACAATTCCGGCTACAAAAAGCCATCCTGCCCTTCGGAGCCACTGATTATCAGGGGATTGACGCAAAAGGATGCCGACGGCTAAAATGGCCAGCACATGATAAAACTGGTATTGAACCCCTTTTTCAAAGATCGTAATTTGATATTCGGAGAGGTGCGGTTTGAGGCCGTGCGCGCCAAATGCGCCAATGGCAACGGCCAGGGCGCCGAACAGGGAGCCGATGCGGAGGAAGTTAAAGTTCGACATAGATTTATTGAAATAGTCATTGCGCCATTTTTTGTCATGGCGGCATTGAATGCAAGGTTTGGGAAAAGTTGCCATATTCTCTGCGGCCAATCTCTTTTTGCTCCTTTTTTAAAATGAAACTTACTTTGCAATTAAATCCAAGCCTATGTCCCCGCCCTCCCAGCGTTTCCACATTATATGCATCCAATGAGCCTTGAAAATAGTCCGAATACCCGCACCCGTCGCATGCTCCTGGCATTAATTAGCTTCCTCATCGCGGCACTATTGCTTTACCTTTTTTTGCCGCGCAATAAAGGTCTGTACCGTGCCGTACCCGCCCAAACATCTCTTTTACTGGAATGCAAAGGCTTACTTCGCACCAAGATCCTGACCGATAAAACCGCTGACCCCCGTTGGCGCGAAGTATTGCGCAGCACGCTTTTTGAGCGCTGTTTTGAAGATGTCGATGCTGCAATCCGCTTATTCAAACACGATCCTAATTTGCTTAAAGCCTTTGCCCAAGACAAAGCTCTGGTTGCATATACACTCCATCCTGCCGATAGCCTGCACGCCTTTTTTATCCTGGAATTAGAGGCGGAATTTGACCTGGAAAAAAGCCTGAAAACCAACGAATTAACGTCAAAATTTTTCACCCATCAATTTCATGGCAACGATATATTTACGGTCTACCTTTCCAAAACAGAGCATCTTGAGTTAGCCGTTTCCGGACGGCTTTTGCTCTTTTCCCGAAGGGCGACCCTGGTGGAAGACGCACTCGCTCAACTCGAAAATGCACACAATTGGTGGGCCGACCGACCCTACCTATCCGACTTGCCGGATGCCACCCTGCGTGTTCAGTTACGACCATCCGCGCTGGCTGAACAATGGCGCAACCAAATGAACCCGCGCTGGCGTGGTTTACCCGACATGCTGGCGCGGAACGTGGAATGGTTTGGGCTTTCCTGGGATGGAAATGAAATAAAAACCCTGGCTGAAACCAAGGGCTTCCTGGGTAATCTGGGCTCCTGGAGTGAAACACCAAACAACGCAATTTTCAATTTACTGCCCCACAATACGGCCTTTTTGGCAAGGACCGGGTTGAGTAATATCCCCGAATTTTTTAGGCAGATCGGGGATGGTCGTGCGGGCGATTTTGAGCAGTATGTGTTGCCTTGGGTGGGTGCCGAGGCTGCTTTTGTCATCACGGAGCCGCTGTCCCCCGCACTCTCGGGCGACCGTCTGCTCCTACTCGCGGTGGGCGATAGCGCTAAAGCCGTCAACAGCCTTCGCGCCTTTGGAAAAGAACGGGGTACCATGCCCATTGCTTCCGGGCCGTACCAGATGTTTGAGGTGTTGGCTTTCCAAAGTTCGTCGCTTTTAAAGCCCCTTTTGGGTGACGATGAGGCCTTTCGAAACCCGGTATGCGCCCTTTTGCATGGTTACGCCATCTTTGCTCCAGATCGTTCCTCTCTGGAGATTTTTTTAGACAAATACCTAGTAAATCACACTCTTGCGACCAACACTGACTTGCTTCAACTACAACAAAAACTCCCGCAAAAAGGCCCGGCTTCGTTCTTGCTGAACGCAGCCTATCTACCAGGACTTTTGCACAATATTTCAGCGGGTAAAACAGCGACATCACTTTCAAAGACGGGCTTTTTTGCGGCAGAACTGTATTCCGGTTCTGGTCGTAGCATGGAGATCAAACTGGCGAGTCAAGCCCTTTCACAACCCATTTTGGAGACCGATATCCTATGGAAATCTGTGATTGCCGCGCCTTTGATCACACAGCCTTTTCTCGTGGAGCAACCCGAAGGGAAAACCTTCGCGCTCATCCAGGATTTGAAAAATAACCTTCATTGCTTGAATGCACAAAATGGTGAAAATTTCTGGAGCCGCCCTTTGCCAGATCCTATACTTTCGGACATCCGGGGCATAGACTTTTATGGCAATGGCACAAAGTATTATACGTTCAGCACCGCCGAACAAATTTATACGCTGGATGAAAAGGGACGTGATGTTCAGGGTTTTCCATTCCAATTGCCTGCCCGGGCGACCAACGCTGTGACCGTGGTAGATTTTGATAAAACGCAGAGATTCAACTACTTCGTGGCTTGTGAGAATGGCAGGATCTATGGCTTTGGGCACATGGGCAGGCCGCTCGAGGGTTGGAACGCTTTCGCTGTCCAGGGTTTCGTACGACAACCAATCCTCCATTTCCAGCACAAGGGTAAGGACTATCTGGCAGTGCTGACCGAGACAGGGCTGCTCTCCGTTTTTGGACGGGATGGAGCCTTGCGTTTCCCGCCTGTTCAACTGGAAGGAATACCAGAAGGAAGTGAAGGCATCGTCAATTACTTCAGCTCCTTGGCAGTAGATCTGGGCTCAACTACTCCACGAATTTATACAAGCAACACAGAGGGTCAGGTTTTTGCCTGCGATTTGCAAGGCAAGGTGTCAACGTGTAAAGTGGCCAGTCCTGGTACCGTGGCGGCATGTGGCCAGTTGATTGGCGATCCCCGTTTCGAGTGGGCAGCTTTCGAAGGAAAAGATTTGACCGTGGGTA
>JAUSMG010000133.1 GCA_030645295.1 Saprospiraceae bacterium
AGTTCGGGCGAGTTGACTATATTTGCAACCATGAGCCGTACGGCTCGTAAGAATTTGCTGAGAGGCGGCCCCATGATAGAGTGGTATTTATCACAAAGGTCGTCTCTCGGTTTTGGTGTTTGATTAACTTAATGGGTGTGATCAACGCTCAGTTGAGTTTCGGTATCAAAGCCGGTCTTAACCTCGCCAATATCAATTATGACGGTGAAGGTTTCGACCCGAAAATCCTGCCCAGCTTCCATGCAGGCCCGATCATTGATTTCGGCATCACCGAGAACATTGGGATTGGATCCGGTTTGATTGTCAGCGGCAAAGGATTCAAATTGGAGGAAGAAATTTTGGGTGAAAAATTTAAGTCCAGCTCTAACCCAATCTACCTGCAGGTGCCAGTTACCCTGAACTACAGCAACGGCGGCTTTTTTGCAGCGGTCGGCCCATATGTAGGCTTCGGACTTTTTGGCAATGCCAAGAATGATCTTAGTGGAAAAGATGAGACCGAAGCCCTTGAATTTGGCAACACCGTAGAGGATGATTACAGCCCGCTTGATTTTGGCGCAAGCGTTGAAGCTGGTTTTGGCTTCGGCGCATTCCGGATCACTGCATCTTACGGACTAGGCCTGGCTAACATTTTTCCTAAGGACACTGCAGACTTTTTAGACGATAAAGCCACGCACAACGTGATTGGCGTCTCGGCGGCCTACCTTTTTGGCAAATAAGCCAAACACAAGCATTTTGCTTTTACCGGCTTAAGACAGAACGGCCTCGGAGGTTTACACCTTCCGAGGCCTTTTTTTACCCGCCCATCGCCGTATCACTTCATCGCTTTATCACTTCATAATTTTCCCTCCAGCCCATCCACGTATTCCACTGAGCCCAGACGAAACTTAAATGGGAGTCGGGATTTTTTACCCCAATTGTGTTCGATTTTGCAAAAGAAGGGCAATTCCTCTACCGACCATTTGGGCAATAATACAAAGGGCGGTATCTGGGTCAATCGCCCGGGCGGTGTCGGCAGCACAATTCCGAAATAAATAGGTGGAGCATCGAACCGGGAACCCCGGGCAAAAACTGCGGCACGCAAAGTTGCCAAATTTTTCCCTTCAGAAAACCCGCAGGTCTGGGCCGGGAGTGAGCCTGGGAGTGTGATGATTAGCGATATGAGGAAGCGTAGATTCATATAAGGGACAAAAATACGTTTTGTTTTTGGGTTATTGGAAACCTGACTTTTGCGAAAACTAGTTTGATCCGGGCGCTCCAGAGCGGGTATATTTGTGGAAACAAAATCTACTTGCTATGAAAAAGCTAGCCTTCATTTTTGCCATGGCACTTGGGAGTCTGTTTGGATCGGCCCAAGCGGTTTGGAATAAGAAATTGCCAGCGTCGAGTACAGCCGCTTCCTTTTCGGTGGGTTATTCCCGAACAGATGACCATGATTTTTTAGTTGCCGCTTCCAACCAGTTTCTGGCATTAAACTGGCAAGGGATCATAAGCGGGCACAGTGATAACATGCCATCCGGACTCTCGTTGAGCAACTATCTCCAAAAGCGCTCCAGTCCCATTTCTGGCAAGCCATATTTTTTGATGGGATGGCAGAAATATCCCAACTCTACCTATAATCTGGCATACTTCAAACCCGAAGCATCTGGCTATCAACCGTTTTTAACCTTTGGCGCTGGAGAATTTGGCAATATTAAAGCTCGCGGCCCTGCGATACTGGAATTAAACGATACCAGTTTGTTGGTCTTCACGCAGTCTCTGGTTCGAAAAATCGCCAGTCCGCGAGATACCCTTTGGATTGAATGGGCAAACCCCATCTCTCTTGGGCCTTTGAGTTACCCCAATGCAGCGATTCTACAGGGAGGAAATCCTGTTTTCGTTACTTCAGCAGGTGAAATTTCAGCCGTGAATACTCAAGGACTTCAACTTTGGACCAAAACCTACCCTGCTTACATTTTTAGAGGGATTGCCCTTGCGAGCGATGGTTTTGTAATCTGTGGCGCCGACACCAGCGGGAAGGCTGCTTTGGTAAAGCTGAGCTTCAACGGGGATTTAATCTGGGAAAAAACGTTCACGGAGGATATCGAGTTCAATGCATTGACCTCCGCGATGGATGGAAACTTCGCCGTTACAGGTAAATCTTTAGATGGGAATATTCCCTTGATGAGCGTAAGCCCAACGGGCGATGAAATTTGGCGTAAAGCTTACCAAAAAGGTATTGGCGTAACCATATTGGCAACTCCCGATGGTGGATATTTCCTGACCGGTGGTAGCAGTCAAACTGGTTTTTACGCCATAAAAACGAACGCAGCAGGTGAAACCCCGGAAGTTGACAAACTCGAATTATTCAGAAATAGAAACCTGAACAATGGCGGGTTTTCGTTGACCCAGCTCCCATCCTCCAGTTTGTTTCACAATTATTTTGGGGCAAACCAAAGCTTTCAAATCCCAGCGGATAGTGCTACTACAACCCTGTTTGGCCATACTCCATGGTTGGCGGGATTGGATGGGGATGCCAATCTACACCTGAGCGCAGGTTTATTTGGCGACTTTTTTAAAAGCGATTACAGACTGGGAATTGCGTCAAATCCTGCTGAAGATTTTAACCGCCTGTGGTCGGTTACCCGTGCGCAAATATCCGTTGTCCGACGTGATTTTGGAGAAAACGGCGAATTGGACTCCCCTCCACCATTTGACATGCTCACCTGGCCAGCTAAGGGCAATCCGCACTTTCGCCAAAATCTGGATTTCACTGGTGTAAGTACAAACCCGGACAGCCTGCCTGCGCCGTTTATTGACTTTAATAGTGATGGGATTTACAATGTGTTTGATGGTGATTATCCAAGCATTAAGGGAGACAGAATGCTTTGGTGGGCCATTACTGACCAGACAATGCACAATCTTTCTCAAAGTCAGCCACTAGGGGTGGACATTTTGATTTCGGCATTCGCTTATGACTGTCCGCAAAACGGAGGTTTACTACAGTCTGTCTTTGTTGATTATCAAGTTATAAATCGATCTGGAAAAGGCTATTCGAATGCCTATTTAGGGTTCTATACAGATTTTGAGCTTGGTTGTGATGAGGATGATAATTTTGGTGTCATACCTCAATCCAACAGTTACTATGTGTATAACCAAGACGCTGTAGACGGCAATCCCGGCAGCTCTTGCCCAAGCGGAGCACCAACTTTTGGAGCACATATTCCGATTGAAACAATCACCCTGTTAAATCAATCGCTGGATCATGCCATGTACTATAACCGGGGAGGAGGAGGCCAGGGCGACCCCAGTTCTCCCAACCAATATTATAACTATCTTCAGTCCCACTGGGCCGATGGCATACCACTAACTGTTGGCGGTTCTGGGTACAACCCGGGCAATCCAACCGCGACGCCCATCAACTATGTATTTCCAGACAATCCCAGCGACCCGCAGGGCTGGTCCATGTGTACTGCAAATTCACCTCAAGGAGACCGCAGACTGCTCAACGCACACGGCCCCTTCACTTTCGCCGCAGGTGACACCTTCAACATGAAAATGGCCTTCACCTTTCACCCCGACATCCCCCACCCTTGTCCCGATGTATTCGGTTTGGTGAAACCCACCGTCCTCCAAATCCAGCAATGGCACGACGATGGAACGCTTGATGCTCATCTTGATCTGGGTGGAGTACTGACACTGGCGCAGGGTCAGTCGATCGTGCTCAATGCCACACCGTCGAACCCTGCCAGCAGCTATTCCTGGTCCACCGGTCAAAACACACCAAGTATCACAGTGAACCAAATCGGTGAGTACACCGTCACGGTCACCCCTGCCTCTGGCTGCGCTTATTCCGAAACAGTGCTGGTTAAATCAGCCACCGGGACCAGCAGCCCTACCCTGCCCAGCTGGCAGGTGCAGCCGAACCCGGCACACGATATTTTGAGGATCATTTTTGAAAAAGAGGAAGCACCCGTTACCGCTATCTTGCGCAATGCACAAGGGCAAATGGTAGCCTCCAAAAACAACGCAGGAAATGTTGTGGAAATATTGGTTGCGAACTTGCCAGCAGGCTTATACTGGGTCGAACTATGGCGCGAAAGGGAGTTTTTGGGAAGTCGGAAGGTGATAATAGCGCGGTAGAAAAATATTTCACGCAACGACCCAACGACGCAACGCATTGAAAAACAGGATAATAAAAACGTTGCGCCGTTGCGTCGTTGCGTGAAACCAAAAAACGTTGCGCCGTTGCGTGAAACCAAAAAACGTTGCGCCGTTGCGTCGTTGCGTGAAACCCAAAAAACGTTGCGCCGTTGCGTCGTTGCGTGAAACCCAAAAATCAACCCAAATCAAACAAATCCCCCACCCCCGGAGTCCGGGAACAAATAAACCCTTCCGCAAATTCCGCTCCGATGGGTCGACCAAACACCCGCCCTTTGGCTTCCATAAAATGCAGGAAATCTTTGCCGGAAATAGGTGTGTTTGGCGCTTCGCCGGTAGGATCGAAGAACTGGGAACGGAAAGTCAAGATCGCCTCCATTTTTTTGGGGAAATATGCTGAGATATCCACCACGAGATCAGGCGTCAATTGCTTGTCCTGAATATAGTGATATACCGCCCTGGGCCGCCATTTTTCTTGCTTAACGCCCTGCTCAAAGGTCTCTATCTTTTCCAACCCTGCATAAAAACAAGCATCAAGCGTCATTCTTGCTGCCCGGCCATGATCCGGGTGGCGATCGTCTGGAGCATTGCAGAGTACAATTTGAGGTTGACTGGCCCGAATGGCACGCACGATCTTTAGCCAGTGTTCCGGCTTGTGCTCAAAAAGACCGTCGGGTATATCGAGCGTTTCCCGAAATGCCGCGCCAAGGATTTTGGCAGATTCTTTGGCCTCCGCAGCGCGGATTTCCGCCGTACCCCTGGTGCCAAGTTCACCCTGACTGAGGTCGAGCAATCCAAATGATTTTCCCTGCGCGGCATGACGGAGCAAGGTGCCAGAACAGCTCAATTCCACATCGTCGGGGTGGATACCGATGGCCAGAATGTCTATTTTAGTCATAATTGAATTATTCGTCATTGGGTCATTAGTTGTCATTTGGGTCATTATTCGTCATTTGGGTCATTATTAGTCATTGGGGTCATTATTAGTCATTGGGTCATTGGGCCATTGATCGTCATTGATAATGACCCAATGACCCCAATGACGATTAATGACGATTAATGACAAAATAACGACTTTTGCACAAACATCTTTAATACCATGGAACAAGTCCCTCCGAACAACGCGATGCCGCAAGGGTTGAACCCTGAGCAAAAAAATTACTTTGAGTCGCTCCAGCACGCGCTAACTGAAGCGAAACAACGCGGCCTTCGGTTTGAAGAAGAATGGTCGAGCCTTTTTGACCAAAACAAAACGCTGCGCGAAGAAAATCATCGCATCCAAAAATCCTATGAAAATCTGCGCATTCAAAAAGGAGGCTTTGGCTTCAAAATGCTCATGTTTTCAGGATTGGGCGGATTTGTTACGGCCCTCGTGCTTTGTTTTGTCTATCTGAAACTAAAACCCAAGGATCCACACATCGTTGCACTCCACAATTTTCGACGCGAACATCTTTTTGAATACGAATTGGCTTTAAGTAAAAAACAATTCGCCGAAGTAAAGTCTTCCTTAGAGAAAGTGATCAAAACGCCTGAAAATCAATCCATTAAAACCGAAATTGAGATCTTACGCGAATTGATCGAAGCGGCGGAAAAAGGATGTCAGTGACTATTGACTATTGACTATTGACCGTTGACTATTGACAACCTCCGATCAACGACGCCTCTGTCAAAAGTCAATAGTCAACGGTCAATAGTCAACCTACCCAGGAACAAATGGGGCACTCTTCTGCCTTATGTCCCCGCGCCGGGCAATATTGACGACCAAAATAGATGATCTGTAGGTGCAGTTTGTTCCAGGTGTTTTCCGGAAAAATCGCCTTTAGATCGCGCTCCGTTTGCTCAACGTTTTTCCCCGAACTCAGTCCCCATCGCGCTGCCAAACGGTGTATGTGGGTATCCACCGGGAATGCCGGCCAACCAAATGCCTGCGACATGACCACTGAAGCTGTTTTGTGCCCCACTCCTGGCAGGGCTTCCAATGCTTCAAAACTTTCGGGCACTTTGCCGCCGTGTTTTTCCATGATTATTTTGGATAGGCCACTGATTCCCTTTGATTTGGCCGGAGAAAGCCCACAGGGTTTAATGATTTCACGGATCTCCTCGACTTCCAGTTTTGCCATCTCAGCAGGGTTGTCAGCGCGGGCAAAAAGCCGTGGCGTGATTTGGTTCACCCGTTCATCCGTGCATTGAGCAGAAAGCAATACCGCTACGAGTAAGGTAAATGGGTCTGAGTGCTGAAGCGGAATGGGTACTTCAGGGTATAGGACTTCCAGTATTCGCTGGATTTCAGCGGCTTTGGTTATTTTAGTCATTGGTAATTGAGTCATTGGTCGTTGAGTCAATGCTTAAAATGCCTCAACCCGGTCATCACCATCGCCATACCGCGCTGATCACAGGCCTCGATCGAATCCTGATCTTTCATAGATCCTCCGGGTTGAATGACCGCCGTTATACCCGCTTCATGGGCGATCTCAACACAATCCGGGAACGGGAAAAATGCATCACTGGCCATCACCGCGCCGTTTAAATCGAAGCCAAATGACCTGGCCTTTGCAATGGCCTGGCGCAGGGCATCTACCCGGCTTGGCTGGCCGCAACCCATGCCAATGAGCTGGCGATCTTTAACCAAGGCAATGGCGTTCGATTTCAGATGTTTGGCGCATTTGGCTGCAAAAAGCAGTTCGTCTACTTCTTCGGGGGTCGGGGTACGCTGCGTTACCGTTTTCAGGTCGGCTTCGGTTTCGGTCCGCAAATCGGCATCTTGTTCCACCACTCCGTTGAGCAGGCTTCGGAATGCGCGTCTTTTGACTTCAAAATCTTTGATTTTCAACAGAATGCGCTGGTCCTTCTTGGTTAAAATCTCCAGTGCATCCGGATCGAAATCGGGAGCGATCAGCACCTCATAAAAAAGTTTATTGATCTCTTGAGCTGTTGCCACATCCACCTTCGTGTTCGTGATAAAAATACCGCCGAACGCCGAAGTCGTATCGCAAGCCAGTGCGGCTTGCCAGGCTTCGAGCAGAGTATTCCGACGAGCAATCCCGCAAGCATTGGTATGTTTGAGGATGGCAAATACGGGCTTTCCGACCTGGAATTCGCGCATTAACTGCACCGCTGCATCAATGTCCACAAGGTTGTTGTACGAAATGGCCTTGCCCTGTATTTTATCAAAAATTGCCTCAAAATCTCCAAAGAACACGCCGTTCTGGTGTGGATTTTCGCCATAGCGAAGAATATCAGAACGGTGAATGCTGTGTTTGAAGGAGATATCCGGCGTGCCTTCATTGAACCAGTTGTAAATGGCGATATCGTAGTTCGAGGTGACTTTGAAGGCTCTGCGGGCAAACTCGCGGCAATTGAATGCCGAGAACTCGCCCTCTTGTTCGTTGAGCAGATCAAGGAACAACCGGTATTCATCTTTCGAGGCCACCACGACCACGTCTTTCCAGTTTTTGGCAGCAGCACGGATGAGCGATACCCCGCCGATGTCAATTTTTTCAATGATCTCCGCAGGGTCATCAGTGGCTGCCACCGTTTCTTCAAACGGGTACAAATCTACTATTACACAGTCCATTTCCGGGATATTGTACTCCTCCAACTGTGCCAAATGCCCTGGCTCCCGACGGGCGAGGATTCCGCCAAAAATGGCCGGGTGCAAGGTTTTCACCCGGCCATCCAGGATGCTCGGATAACCGGTCAGCGATTCGACCGCTGTAACTGGGATGCCGAGTTTTTCAATGTACGATTGAGTACCGCCCGTGCTGTAGAGTTGTACATCCAAAGCGTGCAAGCGGCGTATAATGGGTTCAAGGCCGTCTTTAGAAAAAACGGAGATGAGTGCAGAACGGAGAATCATGGAGTGCAGAAGGTATAAAGTGATGGAGCGATGGAGTGATAAAGCGATGGCGACCAAGCAATTGTTTGACAAAATCACTTCATCACTTTATTTCTACATCACTTCATTAGATTGAGGGGCAAAGGTAGTAAGGTCTACGTTGGTGAAACATGAGCCTCATCCCGAATTTTAAAAAGAGAAAATAAACCGCAAAACAGGAGAATCGGAAAATATAAAACTACAAAATCACTTCCGCCAGCATCACCGCCACAAAACCCGCCACATAACCCTGCCAAAGGTCCGCCTGGGTGTGCCCGCCCAAGGACAAACGTGCCATCCCTACCAGCCCCGCGAGCAGGATTACAACAGCCAATATCGCGTTGAGGCTCAATAGTATCGGCCCTAAACCAAAGGTTGAGCCGGACCATTCAAAAGCCAGCAGCAGAACCATGCCAATAAAGCCGCCCATCCCGGTGGCATGGGCGCTTATTTTGGTAAATATATTGACAAAAAATGCGAAGAAAAGTCCGATGGTCGCCCCCAAAACAAACTTTGCAAACAACTCCGGCACGGCCCCGTTGGTAAAGTTCTTGAACATCCAGAGGTAAAAAATCCCGGTGATTATGTAAGGTCCGATCCGCTCTTGTTTGTCGCGCATTTCAAGACTTTGAACCAATCCCAAAGGTTTAAGCAGCGATACTCCAAGACCCGGAATGAGGAACGTGGTGGACACGACGTAGAAAAACAAAATCACCGTCCGCTGGTCGCCAATATGATGCGCCCCAAATGCGAAAGGGTTGATTATCAGCATCAAAAGCAGCATGTAGGTCAGTACCAATAAAGGGTGGCCGAGGAAGGAGATCATGCGGGCGAGGGAGTGGTTCATGCTGATTGGTGATTGTTTACCCGCCGAAGCCTTTTTATCTAACGTAGTCTTAACGCAGGCAGAGGCGTAGGAGGGGTTTCTGGATGATTAGTGGCGCAAAAGTAGCCAACCATCAAAGAAAAAACCTCCCGTCGCAAGTTAGCAACGGGAGGTTTTTTTGATTTTTAATAATTGGGGCAGCGAATGATTAGAATTATGCTTCGATCAGATCGCTACATTTCTCTTTTTATTTGGCTTCTTTTAAAGAGCGGCCGCCAAAAACGAGGAGAAGGAGCAGTAGAAATGTGAGGATAACCATAGGATTAATATTTTTTGGTGAAAAAAACTTCGTTCAGAAACCTGCATGGTTTATTACAAAAACGAAGCCAACTTTGGTTTCGTACCCTGAATGTCGAATCTTATAATGTCGTTAACAGACTTCTTAAGAAATATAAAAATTGTTTCTACTCCGGAATCATCTTTTGGAAAAGCCATCCCATCCCCATCACCAGACCACATCCCAAGGGATTGTACCAGAGGTAAGCATCTTTGTTGAGCCAAAAACAAACCAGCACAATGACCTCGCCCACCAGCGCAGCGTAGAATACCGCACGCGCTTTGACACTTTTCAGAAAGAATGCAGTGAAAAATATGCCCAAAATGGTGCCGTAGAACATGGACCCGATCATATTGACTGCTTGAATCAGATTCTCAGAAAGCGCAGCAAAAATGGCAAAGGCAACAATGAACCCGCCCCACAACACGGTGGCAATTTTGGAGGCACGGAGATAATGCGCATCGGTTTTGCCTGGCACAAGCGAACGGCGGTATATGTCAGAAACCGAGGTGGCAGAAAGTGCGCTGAGTTCTGAAGCCGTGGTACTCCAGGAGGCGCAAAAGATCATGGCGAGCATAAGCCCTACGAGCCCCACTGGAATTTGACTCAAAATAAAATTGATGAACACATAATCTTTATCATTTCCATCGCCTTTTATGCCGGCACTTTGAAGCAGGGCTTTAGATTGCGTGCGGAGCTCCGTCCGCCGTGCTTCTAAGGACTGCAGTTGGCCAATGGCCAATTGGGAAAGTTCCGCATTATCACTCAGCCGGGCCTGCTGAAGCGTCTCCAGGACTTGTTGTTTTTCCTGGAATATTTGAGCATCAGTATTTTCAAGTTTGGCATACTCCAGCGCTTGAGGTGTTCCCACCAGTACGGCACGGTCGGCTTGATTAAAATGCAGTGGCGGTTGATTGAATTGATAAAATACAAACACCATTACCCCTACTGAAAGCACGAGCATCTGCATGGGTATTTTGATAAATCCATTGAAAATCAGTCCAATGCGGCTTTCACGCAGGGTTTTACCCGAAAGGTAACGTCCAACCTGACTCTGATCGGTGCCGAAATAAGAGAGGAAAAGAAAGGTAGCGCCCAGTACGCCCGACCACACATTGTAGCGGTCGTTCCAGTCAAAAGTCCAGTCCAAAACCTGAGTCTTACCCGTTGCGCCGGCTATTTGCCATGCCTCGGAAACGCCCATGCCATGTGGCAATTCATTGAGGATCAAAAAGAACGCCAATATCAGACCACCCAACATTACCGTCATTTGCAGCTCCTGGGTGCGACTCACTGCCGCACTGCCGCCAGAGGTCGTGTAAATCACGACGAACACCGCCATGAAAAAATTGGTGAGTGCAAGATTCCAGCCAAACACAGCGCACAAAATGATACTGGGAGCGAGAATGCTGATGCCTGCTGCCATACCGCGCTGGATCAGGAAAAGTACCGCTGCAAGCGAACGCATTCGCAAATCAAAACGCTGTTCCAGGTACTCATACGCCGTCGTTACACGTAGTTTGTAGTAAATCGGGAGCACAAAAAATGCCAAAAAAAGCATGGCGATCGGCATCCCAAAATAGAACTGTACAAATTGCATTCCATCGGAAAAAGCCTGTCCGGGGGTGCTTAGAAATGTGATCGCACTGGCCTGTGTAGCCATGATACTCAGACCTATGGTCCACCAGGGCAGGTCTCGCTTCCCGGCCAGAAAATCATCCGGGTCACTTATGGCAGCTTTTCGGCTTTTCCAGACGCCGTATACGACAATGAGTGCAAGTGTGCCGACGAGTACGGCCCAATCAAGTAAATGCATAATTTCAGTCCAGATTTATCCTTTAAATGAATAATAAAGGATGATCGCCAGTACCGCCAGGAAGAAAATCCAGGCGCCGATACTGAGGCTGTTTTCGCGCCACACGTTGAACAGCTTTTCCATGATGTTGCGCCAATCAAGGTCTACTCCAGAACGACTCCTGGTACGAGGTTCGTGTACCAGGACATAAAATCGGCGGAGACCCTTGCGTGCCTGATCGCCATGTTTCGTAAGTATCATAAATTCACCTGTCAAAAAGCGCAGATCGAAGAGTTCACTGTTTCCGGCCATTTCCAGGATAAGCGCGTTCTCTTGCCCCAGTTGCCTCCAGGTGCCTTTCATCAGATTGCCGTCATTGGATAGCATGTACTCGCCCCCGGGACTAAAAATATGCAGGATTGCTTCATGAAAACCTTCGTCCTCACTGACTTCCTTCCAGCGTTTATCCAGCCAAAAGTGGGTTTCGCGCAGGTCTTCGCCATAGGGAATCACCTTGGGGAGGATAAAATCGAGGTGTGCATCCATATTACCCAGGTCATTCGGCAAGTCAGGGCTGAGGGCGCGGGAAATTTCGCGGATAAAAGAAGTGAATATATCCATGTGATTGATGCGGAAAGCGGCAGTTTCATGGGTTGATCCCATTGCGTGGCAAAAGTCGTAAAAGGATTGGTAATTCAGGCCTCAGCACGCCGTACATTTCCCCCATGAAATTCTGCAACGCTCCCAACGGCGCCCGGGTAGCCTATTCTATGGAAGGCGAAAATCATGGCCTGCCCCTGGTACTTTTACATGGATTTTGCGAAGATCATTCGGTTTGGTCGCCCATTAGATCCTTGTTGAAATCTACGGCCCTGATATTGGTTGACTTGCCCGGCTTTGGAAAATCCGAACTTCCGGCAAAAACGGACATGGGCGCTTACGCCGAAGCCGTTCTGGCGGTTTTGGATGCGGAGCGCATAGATCGCTGTGTAATGATTGGTCATAGCATGGGTGGATATGCTGCACTTGAGTTTGCCGATCGCTGGCCAGAAAGACTTGCCGGTTTGGGGCTTTTTCATTCGCACCCTTTTGAGGATTCTGAGGAGCGAAAAAATGTACGCCGAAGGGGGATCGAGACCTTGCAGGCGGGCAAACGCGACCTGTATGTAGCGCAACTGTTTCCCAATCTCTTTGCCCCAAAATTTCTGGAACAACATCCTGATCTACTCAACGAATTGATTGCCAATGGAAAAAAACAAAGTGCAGAAGGCATCGCCGCTGCGCTACAAGCCATGTTGAGCCGGCGCGATCATCAGGAAACCCTTAGCAAAACAAAATGCCCGGTTCTTTTTCTGCTCGGTGAACAGGATTCAGTGGTGCCTCCGGAAAAAGGCTTTAAGGCCGCATTGTTGCCAGAAGTGGCTGATTTACACCTGTTATCCCAGGCGGCACACATGGCGATGTATGAGTGCCCCGAAGAAACTGCGGGTATTTCCAATTCATTTTGGGACTTTTGCGTGAAAAGGTGAGTGGGATATTGGATATTGGATATTGGATATTGGAATACTGGATATTGGGATACTGGATATTGGGATACTCGGTCGCTTCCCGACAAAATCGTAAATGTGAATCGTAATTCGTTAATCATACCGTGTCTCCGCTGCTCCTCTCTTTAGCCATACTGCCCGGACTGCTGATTTGCTGGGCAGTTTATTGGGCCGACAAATACGAGCGTGAACCGTTCGCAACGCTGGCTTTATGCTTTGGATTGGGCGCCGCCATCACAATGCCCGCGATCTGGGTGGAACAGCAATTCATCCCATTGGTTGGCGAGATAGAGCGCGACCCGGTGCTGACCTTTTTGCTGGCATTTGGAGCGATCGCACCGGTGGAGGAGCTGCTGAAATGGTTGGCCCTGATCTTTGGCGCCTTCGTGTGGCGTTTTTTCAACGAACCCTTTGATGGCATTGTGTATTCGGTAATGATCGCCATGGGATTCGCCACCGTGGAAAACCTGTGCTATATTGATATTTTTGGAGAAGAAACAGCACTTTTACGGGCATTTACAGCCGTTCCGGCCCATCTGGTTTTTGCGATACCAATTGGTTATTATGCCGGTCTGGCAAAGTTCAACCCCGGAGAGCGCCTTCATTTGCTTTTCCGCGGCTTGCTGGTGAGTATCCTTTTGCATGGCGCGTATGACTTTCTCGTTTTGCAAAACTGGACCAAATGGCTTGGCTCCATCGGCGCATTATCCATCTACCTTTGTTTGTATTATTTTGGAGCCCTGTTGCGCGAGCATTTGGAAAATTCTCCCTTTAGACCGCAGACGGATGAAAATCAGGAGCCGGTTATTTGAGCCTTTTTGCGCTCCTTTTGTTTACCTTTGTTAAAAGCTTTTCAAGTTTCAATAACCAAAGAGACGAGAAGGTTATCGAATACGAAAAGGGAACTACCGTATCATTTATGATGTTTTCGACGACATTCTTGTAGTAAAGGTGGTAGCACTTGGACACAAAAAGGATATTTACAACTAACACCCAATAACACCCATTTACCCGCCGTAGCCTAAGCGAAGGAGGGCTACCATATCACCAATCAAAATTCAATGGCAAAAGAATGGACGCTCGGCGAAAAGACTTCCGGGCTAAAAAAAGAGACTGAACACGCAGTGCTGGTGAGCCTCATCACGCCCAACGTGACGGAGCCGCAGGCACACGAATATATGGATGAACTCCAGTTCCTCGCCGAAACAGCCGGAGCCATCACCCTGAAACGTTTTACCCAACGCCTCCCCCACCCCGAACATCGCACGTTTATCGGGAAAGGTAAGGTGGAGGAAATCCGGGAGTACCTTGACCGGCATGAGGAGGTTACCATGGTCATCTTTGACGACGACCTTTCTGGCAAGCAGACCAACAATCTGGAAGAAGCCCTGAAAGTGAAAATCGTGGACCGATCCACCCTGATTCTGGACATTTTCGCCTCTCGCGCCCAATCAGCGCAGGCCAGAACCCAGGTCGAACTGGCGCAGATGAAGTACCTCATGCCCCGCTTGCGTGGTCTCTGGACCCACCTGGAGCGACAGGCAGGCGGCATCGGCACCAGAGGTCCGGGGGAAACCCAGATCGAGACCGACCGACGCATTGTGCAATACCGGATGAATATTCTGGAAGGCCGACTCAAGGATATTGACCGCCAAAATCAGACCCAGCGCAAGACCCGTACGGAAATGGTTCGCGTGGCATTGGTCGGCTATACCAATGTAGGCAAAAGCACCTTGTTGAATTACCTGTCCAAGTCAGAAGTACTGGCAGAGAACAAACTGTTCGCCACACTGGATACTACAGTGCGCAAGGTGGTGTTCAATACCATGCCATTTTTGCTTTCTGACACCGTAGGATTTATCCGAAAACTGCCTCACCACCTGGTCGAAAGTTTCAAAAGCACACTGGATGAAGTGCGCGAGAGCGACATTCTCCTGCACGTAGTAGATATTGCCCATCCACAGTTTGAAGATCAGATCAGCACGGTGCAACAAACGCTACGGGAATTGGGCGCAGGAGATAAGCCTACCCTCATGGTATTCAACAAGATGGACCTTTACCGGGAGCGCTGGTTTGACGATTTGCTCGACGAAGATACTCGGGCTGAAATTGAGTCCGATCTGCGGAATCGAATGTTCCATACGTATGGGGAGAGCGTTTTCATTTCAGCCTACACAAATGAAGGTATTGAGGATTTTCGGGAGCGCCTTACCCGGCTGATCAAGGAGACTTATGTGGTTCGGTATCCACATCAGGTGAAGAGCTGGGTTTGAAAGATTGCAAGTGAAAAGTTTCAAGTTTCTGGATTGTGAAAATGGCTACCAACTCAATTATCCTTGAAAACTCGGAATCAAATTCCGAATTTTCAAGGATAATTTATTTCAGTGCATGGAGAAACTCAGCGCGGGAGATAAACTATACCTACAAAAAAAAGTATTGAAGATTTTCAGAAGCGACTTACCGGCTGACCAAGGAGAGCTATATGGTGCCTGTATCCACATCAGGTAAGCGCTGGGCTTGAAAAATTTGACCGTTTTTAAAACGTTCCATAAAATAAAAAGCAGGTAAATTTCCCCGATTATTCGCTAATTATCGCAAAAAGTGATTTTTCATGGGAAAACTCACCACAATCGCCGAAGTTGACCGGATCGCGGGAATGACGAACCCCGTACTCCGAAATCTACAGATCACGCAGAGTTACCATGAGCTGTCGGGCGAGTTCTCAAACCGGACAGGTCCTTGCGCCAATTGGTGCACGTTTGCCACCTGGGCCTCCAAACAGGCTGGTCAGACTATCCGGCAGGAAGATCTGCTCAAAGCGCTGGAAAACCACCTCGCCACGGTGCCCGAGCTTGGCCAGGCTGCTTATGAACTTACAGAAGCAGCGCTTGAAAAAGGTGCTGGAATGAGCAAAAAAGGCCTTACCCAGTTGGTGTGGGATATTGCAGACCCAAAGGCCGCGATGCATCGGGCAAGTGAAGCTGTTGCGCGGGGCAACCAAAAAGTATATGCTGAAATAGCCCGTGAATTTGCCCGGTTTTTGGATACCTGCGGCAAGGACAGCCATTTCGATGCCGAGAACATTGATCGCTTTTGTAGCAAACTTAAACCCGGTGAACCACCCGATGGCCAGCGCTATCTGAAGCAAGCATTTGAGCATTATTATCAAGCTTTTTTTGAGACGGATCCAAAGCAAAAAGCCGAGTATATTTTACTGGCGAACATCGAAATAGGCTTTCACGAACAGACCCGCCTGCAGCCTGAGATTGCCGAGGCAATGGAAGCATCGGTGATTGCCCCCAAGGTGTTCAGATCAAAACTCATAAAAGTGCTTTTTCCCAATGAGATCGAGTGGATCGCTTCGGTGGTTTCGATGCTCAGAAGTTTATTCAATCTGCCCAGTCCGCTGGATCTCGCCACTGAAAAATTTGCCGCCGAAGCACGGCATCGCCTTCGCAAGTTCCTCTCGGCACACATGATGGAACTTGGCTTCCCAAATGGTATGCGGCTGCAACTTGGAAAAGATCTGACGGCTGGTTTCCCACCCGCTCTACAGCAATTGACCCATCCGGATTTGATTGCACTACTGAATAAAATTGATCCAACTGCCGACAGCCTAAAGGAAACGGCAGCCCTGGATTGGGCCAATCTTAATGACCGGCTGCATTTTATTGCTGACCTTTTTCGCTGTTTCCAGGAGACCCCGGTTTTGTGGTCGGCACCTTTCGGGCCTTCAGAGATGCCAAAGGTTTATGAGGAATGAATGGCGGCTTTTGTTGTGCCTGAGCGTGAATACAGGCCATATCCCCGGAACGGAGTTCCGGGGTACAAAAAAGGTGCGGCAAAACGCCGCACCTTTTTCTTTTATCAGACTTCATCCGCCGGAGATCCAATTTCCGGCATATGGGCGCTCTCCCCAGGGGTGGGATCTATAAACGGTCGTTTGCCGATAATTGCTTCTAAATCAGCACGGTGCAGCACCTCTTTTTCCAGCAGGGCTTTCGCCAGTGCATCGAGTTGCTTGCGCTTGTCTTTCAGCAAGGTTTTGGCGCGTTTGTATTGATCGTCAATCATGATCTTCACTTCCTGATCAATGAGATAGGCCGTTTGCTCCGAGAAGGGGCGGTTGAAACTATCGTTGAGCATGGAATAGTACGACACGTTACCCACTTTTTCGCTGAACCCGTGGTTCACGATCATGTCGTAGGAAAGGCGCGTAATGTGATCAAGGTCGCTTTGGGCGCCGGTGCTGATCTGGTTAAAAACAACCGATTCAGCAGCGCGACCACCCAGGGTCATGCATATATCATCGAGCAATTTTTCCTTCCGGGTGATGTACTGTTCTTTTGGAAGGTATTGCGCGTAGCCCAGCGCGGCAAGTCCGCGTGGCACGATGGTTACTTTCACCAAGGGGTGGGCATATTCCAGGAACCAGCCACAAATCGCGTGTCCGGCCTCGTGATAGGCAATGATCTGCTTTTCCTCCGGGCTGATGATCTTGTTCTTTTTCTCCAGACCACCGATGACTTTGTCGAGGGCATAGTTGAAATCGTCCAGGTCCACGGCTGTTTTTTCGCGACGGGCAGCGATGAGTGCGGCTTCATTGCACACGTTGGCAATATCAGCACCCACAAAACCGGGCGTCATTTCGGAAAGTGTAATCGCCTTTACATCGGGGGACACCTTGATACTTCTCATGTGTACCTCGAAGATCTGCGCGCGGCCTTTCAGATCAGGACGTCCGATGCCAATTTGGCGGTCGAAACGGCCTGGACGCATGAGCGCCTGGTCGAGAATGTCGGGGCGGTTGGTGGCAGCCATAAGAATTACACCCTTGTCGGTTGGGAAACCGTCCATTTCCACCAGCAGTTGGTTGAGGGTATTCTCCCGTTCGTCGTTGCCGCCTTGAACAGCACCGCGTCCACGAGCACGCCCGATGGCATCGATCTCGTCAATGAAAATGATACATGGGGCTTTTTCGCGGGCATTGCGGAAAAGATCCCGTACGCGGCTTGCGCCCACACCGACGAACATTTCCACAAAATCAGAGCCTGAAATGGAGAAAAACGGGGCGTTTGCTTCCCCCGCTACCGCCTTGGCCAGCAGGGTTTTACCCGTACCGGGCGGACCAACGAGCAAGACCCCTTTGGGTATTTTACCCCCTAAAACAGTATATTTTTTGGGATTTTTCAAGAAATCCACTACCTCCATTACTTCTTCTTTGGCCTCGTCAAGACCGGCAACGTCCGCGAACGTGATGTTCACTTTAGAGTTGCTGTCAAACAGCGTGGCCTTTGATTTTCCGATGTTGAAAATCTGTCCGCCGGGACCGCCGGGACCACCACCCATACGACGCAGGATAAAGATCCAGAGGCCGATGAAGATGAGAATGGGCAGTCCGAAATTGACCATCACAGCCGACCAGTTGATACGGTCTTCTATTTTGAGTTCAACCGGCTGTTGTTTTTTCTCTTTAATGATCTGCTCGTTGATCTTGTCGATCTTGGAGGAGGCCACCTCAATACTGCCGATGCTCATCACATAATGTGGCTGATCGGAGTTGAACAGAGATTTCTTGGGCACTTTCACCTTTGTAGTGTGTTCAGCGGCAATCAGTGAATCTTTTTTAATGTAGACATAAGCCTCTTTGGGATTCACTACAATAAAGCGCTCGATATGGCCTTTTTTTGCCCATTTGTCTATATCAGTCCAACTGGCATTCTCAGGTTTTCCCGAAAACTTGGTGAACTGCAAAGCCAAAAGCCCCAACCCAATGAGGATAAACACCCACATAAAGTTGAAACGCGGCATACCGCCCCCTTCGCCATTTTCTTCAGGGCGGCGTTGCTCAGGCGATTCGTCTTTTTTCTTTTTGTCTTCCATGATTGTGTGGCGCGAAATGAAATTCGCGTAATAATTGTTTTTGAGCGACAATAATGTAATTACACTTCACCGTACTCCGTCACTTTTGCGTCGCTCCAAAGATGTTCGAGTTCGTAAAAGTCGCGTGTTTCCGGGTGAAAAACGTGTACCACCGTATTGAAATAATCCATCAATATCCACTTGGAGTTGCTCGAACCCTCGGTGTGCGAGGGTGCAGTTTCGAGTTCATCCTTTACCTTTTTGTGGATGCTGTCGGTGATGGCTTTAACGTGAGTGTTGGAATCGCCCTCGCAGATGATGAAAAAATCTGCCGGAGCATCGCCTAGTTTCCGCAAATCGAGTTGTACGATTCTTTTGCCTTTTTTGTCACGGATACCCTCGACGATGAGGTGATTGAGTTGTTCGAGTTGCGGTTGTTTTGTCCGCTGTTTGGGAATACTGACCAAATTATAGAGATTTTTTAAAATTCAGGCTCAAAGGTAGGGGAAAAGGCCGTTATTGCGCCCTTCCCATTTTTGAAACACATGTCAAACACCCTGTTTGTAGGAAAGGTTTACCACCGTTTCGATGAACTGCCCTCCACGAACGATTGGGCAGCCCAAATCATTGCTTCAGTCCCCTCCAGCCCTGCCACTATGGAAGGAACAAAAGAGGCTGCAAAAACCAAGCCGCCGGAAGGAACCGTGGTTCGGGCTGCCAATCAGACAGCCGGACGCGGGCAACTTGGCAGTCAATGGCACAGTTCAGCTGGCGAGAACCTGCTCATGAGTGTCATTTTCTACCCGACCTGGCTGGAAGTACAGGCGCAATTTTACCTGAGTATGGCGGTGGCGCTGGGGGTGCATGATGTCATTGGGTCATTTTTATCCGCCGTAGCCTTCCCGCCTGCGGAGCCTCGGCGGGCAGGGGCGGAGGAGGAGCGTCATTCGTCATTGGGTAATTCGTCATTGGGTCATTCGTCATTGGGTCATTCGTCATTGAGTCATTCGATTAAATGGCCCAATGACCTCTATTTAGGCGATAAAAAGACAGCAGGGATTTTAATTCAGAACGCGTTGTCCGGCTCAAATTTACAGAGTGCCATTGTTGGTATTGGATTGAATGTGAACCAATTAGAATTTCCGGCAGACCTGCCCAACGCCACTTCGATGGCCCGTACATTAGGCCATAAATTCGATCTGGAAGAAGTTGCTGACCGTTTGTTTGAAGGTCTGGAACGACGATATCTGCAACTAAAAGCCGGCCATCGGTCGGCAATCAAAGCGGAATACGAGGAACACCTTTGGCGGCGCGGGGAGAATTCGCGCTTTGTCCGCAGCGCAGATGGTTCAGCGTTTGAAGGGGTTATTCTGGGCGTGACGGAGCAGGGGTTGTTGCGCGTCGAGACGAGTAAAAGTGTTGAGGGATTTGAGGTGAAGGAGTTGGTTTTTGTGGTGTAACAACGAAGTGGTTGAATGTGAATAGCCCCGGATGCAATCCGGGGTAGAAAATGAACACAGGAAACAACCACGAAGTGGTTGAATAGGGCTCATTCAAGGTACTTTTCATCAAATTCAACCCCATGTTCTTCCAGCAAAGCTATCAGTTCCTCCCTATAAGTTATCGTCTTGTGATGCGCTTCCTGATTTTTCACATACTTTATGAGGTCATTTTTTGAACTAAATGAGTAGGTAAAAGCGCCATACCCATCTTGCCAACCACTAAATTCAGTAAACAATCCCTTTTCCTTGATGAAAGTTGAACTAGCAATTTTGATATCCTTCACCAATGCTGCGAGGGCAACCGAAGGATGAATATGGGTAACGATATGAAGGTGGTCTTCCACTCCATTGATACGATATAAATGGCATTTTTTATTTTTCAAAATGCCCCAAATGTATTTGTACAATTCGGAGCGGTTTTCTTTGATAAGGGAAGGCTCACGGTGTTTAGTGCTGTAGACAATTTGATACAAAATTTGTGTGTAAGTGCTCATTTTCAAATATTTAGTTGGGTTTGGATAATAGTTTTATTCAACCCTTTCAGGGTTGATAATCACCCGCTCCTTACCCCGGATTGCATCCGGGGCTATTTAAATTCAAGCCCTATGGGCTTGCAAGAGGCGGAAAAGCATTGCAATTTAACAAAAAAAACTTGATTACGCAACACAATTCAGAACCAAAACAGCGAAGTAGTTGAATGTGAATAGCCCCGGATCCAATCCAGGGTACACAATGAGCACGGGAACAACCACAAAGTGGTTGAACGTGAATAGCCCCGGATGCAATCCGGGGTACACAATGAGCACGGGGAACAACCACGAAGTGGTTGAATGTGAATAGCCTCGGATGCAATCCGGCCCAAAGCACACGAGCCATCCCGATTCAATCGGGATGGCTCGTGCAGCAAAATAATCCAATGTCCAATATCTAACGTCCAGAGTCAGGATCACTTCTTAACCCGCTCCATGTACGCACCTGTAGCCGTGTCAATTTTGATCTTATCACCCTGCTCGCAGAAAAGCGGTACCCGTACTTCGGCGCCCGTCTCTACCGTTGCAGGTTTTAGGGTGTTGGTGGCGGTGTCGCCACGCAGACCCGGCTCGCAGTAGGTGATCATAAGTTCCACTGTCTGAGGCAGTTCCACGGAAAGGATGGTCTCTTTTGCACCGTGATACAGCACCTCCACGATATCGCCTTCTTTAAGAAATTTACCATTGTCCACCATTTCTTCCGGGATGGAGATCTGGTCATAGGTTTCCTGGTTCATAAGCGCATAGCCCCCGTCTTCCGGGTAGAGGTATTGGAACTTGCGGCGCTCTACACGCACCTCATTGATCGTGGCGCCACTGTTGAAGGTGTGCTCTACAACCCTTCCAGAAGTGGTGCTTTTTAGCTTGCACCACACCTTGCCGCTACCACGACCTACCTGGAATTTTGAAAAATCAATGATCTTAACAATGTCATTGTTGTGTTCAATGCAAAGGCCGTTACGGATATCTGTCGTCGTTGCCATTATTCTGTAATGATAGATGATGAATGATAAATGATGAATTTTGGGGAAGCCTTCGGCGGTTAAAAGCGCGCAAAGGTAGCGCGATTTCCCTTTTTAGTAAAAGATCGAAGAAAAATCGTTCATGCAGGGGGTTAATGTTGCCGCTACAGAAACCCTGCCACGAATTTCTGCGTCAAAATCACCGGTACAACACCACCTTCCTGCGACTAAAATCGCCCTTACAACAGCGCTGCCCCAAACACTCCTGCACTGTCTCCCAATTTAGGGCGTAAGAAAACGGTATCTATCCGATGGTTGAATAAGTGCTTTTGTACTTCTGCAGGGCCTTCAGTATAAAGCAGGTCTATGTTACCTACGCCACCGCCGAGAACGACTGCATCAGGATCCACGATATTGATAACAACGGCCATGGCTTTACCAAAAAAATGCAAAAGCCGATCCATGGTTTGAGTTGCCGCCTTGTCATCGCCTGATTTTGAATGAATTACGATTTCCTGAAGGGCAAGTTTTTGTCCAGTCAGACCTGCATAGTAACGTTCCAGTGCCGGGCCGGAAATGACATTTTCAACACAACCTGAATGCCCGCAATAACATGGACCGCCACTTTCATCCAGAAAATTATGCCCCCACTCCCCGGCTATTCCCTGCCTACCATTGCGGACTTTTCCATGCATTACCCATCCACCCCCTACTCCGGTTCCCAGAATAATGCCGAATACAACTTCAGCATTGGGCATCACTTCCGGGACTGCACCCATGAGCGCTTCGGCGACTGCAAAGCAGTTTGCATCATTCGCCAAGCGAACTGGAATACCGAGCCGGGCCTCCAAATCCTTATTGAAGGGCTGTTTGTTGAGCACGGTAGTATTAGCATTCTTGATCACGCCAGTGTTGGGGTCCAGGGTTCCGGGATGTCCAATTCCGAGGACTTGAGGTTTTAACCCAGTCTCTGCGCGGAGCATTTCCAGCATTTTTGCCACCTGACCGATAATGTGCTGATACCCCAAATTGGCCTCCGTAGGGATGCGCAAACGACAAATGGGCCGGGGATAGGAGCGGCTTTCCAGCACGACTCCCTCTATTTTAGTGCCCCCCAGATCAAGGCCAAAAAGTGGAAAATTGGGCATTGTAATTGGTGGACTGGTGGATTGGTGACTGGTGGATTGGTGACTGGTGGATTGGTGACTGGTGGATTGGTGACTGGTGACTGGGCGACTGGTGGATTGATGTCACATTGGCCACATTGACCACATTATCACATTGGCCACATTAAATTAATTGGCCACATTATCACTTATCGCCAAAATTTCCCCTCAAAAACACCTTCGTTACTGCGGTCGTCTTTTGCAGTGAGGCGCAATACATGCTCGCCTTTTCCCACCCGATCATCGAAGGTGTACTCCAATCGATTGCGTTTTTTGTCAAACTTAAAAAGTACCCATTGACCATCAATTGTGCCTCGGTAAGTGAGTCCAGTTGCTGTGCCGGTAATCGCAAAATTATCCAGGATACGGAACGCCATCGTATTCTTTTTCCGCATATCAGCAGTAAAAACTACTGGCGTGATCTTGGGCGGAATGGTGTCGGCCATGATACAAAAATCGCCAAATGAGCGGGTACGGGTACTGAGCCACTCCCCCTGCCAAATGCCGCCGCAATTATCCGGCTTTCCAGAGTTGCAATTGGCAATGACGGCCTTTGATCTCAAGTGCGCAGGCAGATGCGTTGGTTTAATATTGATTCCGAAGGATTTGTGAACGGGGGTTCGTTCATCATGGAGGTGGTGCACGGGAGAAAACGAATCACCATTCTTGTCCTGATTGACCACATATTGCAATTGGACGGTTTCATATAGCGCGCCCTTGGGCAATTCCATGGAAAAATCTTCCAAATCAATATGGTTTTCAGCATCAAAAGGCAAAAGGAATTGATACGGCGCGCTTAAAAAGGTTTCCATGGCCGTTTCGTCCCGAAGAACCCAAAAGTTCAACTTGCGGGTATTGCCCAGAGCATCGCTGATTTTTAGGGTTATTTTAATCGGGTTTTGGCTGTCAAGCAAAATGGCCCCCATGGTTTCAGTTCGGGTGTAGTTGCCTAAAAAGTCGCCCGGTAAGGTAAAACACCGATGAAACCAGGCGCCATATTTTTGCCGAACCGGATAGTCAATGTGTGCATTGAGATAGCGTGAATCGTCAAAATCAAATTCATCGGCCGTCCATTGGAAGGCAAGTTGATCGTCTGTAAAAAGTGCCACCGAAAAAACCCCGTTGTCGTTGCGGCGTGTGTTGCTCTTGTCATAGGTTTTTACGCCAAAACCGATCCGGGCGCCCCCAATGCGCACGGTGTCTCCCTCCAGTCCAATGTTTCCTTTTTTGTCTTTTTTAAGCGAAAACACTTTGCTCCCCAATACCTCCCGGCGGTCGTTTAGAAAATAAACCTTCATGTCACGAATGTCGGGAGCCATATTGTCCAATACCGGCATTCCACAGAGGAGCGGATTCACGGCCTTGCCAGAAGGGCTTCTGATCTCGAAGTGGAGGTGTGGCCCGCCAGAACTTCCTGTATTGCCTAAATAGCCAATTTGTTGGCCCTTTCGGACTTTAAAAAGTCCATCGGGCGGCTTTAGGTCGACCTCAAAACGCTCATGTTCATACTGGCTGTTTTTTACGAATTGCTGGATCTCGGAGACAAAACGATCCAGGTGAGCGTACAGCGTTGTGTAGCCATTTGGATGGCGCACATAGAGTACATTGCCATACCCACTGGCTTGAATTTTAATGGTTTCGATGTAACCGTCTGCGGCAGCAAAAATAGCGTTGCCCACAACTCCATCAATATCAAGACCTGCGTGAAAGTGATTGGGCCTTAGTTCGCCACAAGTGCCTGTGAGGTGTATTCCTCCCGCTACGGGCGGGGCAAAATAATCTGTCGGGTGAGTTTCTTTTTCAATAACTGGCAAGACAGCAGATGCAGCGGCAGCAGTTTCAGGTTTGTCGGAAGCCCATAAGGCAAGCAGAGCAATGGACGCACCGAGCAACAAAGGGAAAAGAGTTTTTTGCACGGGAAGAGTCTTTTTTACTGCAAGATAAGCAGAAATGATAGATCGATGAAGGGATCAAGTGATTTAACCTCAACTTTTGCTTGTTATTATCACTTTATCACTTTATCACTTTATTCTGCTTAGGCCAGCCAAAAAACCTGGAGGTAAGAATTGGCACAAAGAAAAATCCGGCAGTGATTGCACTCACGATGAGGTCGGCGATTTCACTTTCCATGGCATCCGCCCAGGGCTGGCCTTTGAAAAAGTGGCAAACGAAGGAAAAACTGAGTTTAAAACCAAGTACGCCAATAACAATGAAGGCACTGGTTTCCAGAAATGGATACCGTTCCAATAGCTTCACAAACCATTGAGCCACAAAACGCATGGCAAGAATACCGATAAATACACCCGTACAAACGAGGTAAATATTGTCCGTAAAGGCTACGGCAGCAAACACATTGTCGAGAGAAAAGGCCAGGTCTACCGCTTCAACGGCAATAACTGTGGCCCAAAAAGGCCCCACCATGCCGATGGTGAGCTTGTAATACCAGGTTTCCGCTTTGTTCAACAGGTCGTCGCTGGTTTGCGGCGTTGCTTTCTTGCGGAAATAATCCACCGCGAGGTAGATGAGGTAAAGCCCTCCAAGTGGCTTCAACCACCATATTTTAATGAGCCAGGCCGCAAAAATGAGACAAATTCCCCTGAATACATACGCACCTATTATGCCATAGCGCAGGGCGAGTTTGCGTTTTTCAGGCGGCAGATCCAGTACCATGGTAGCGATGACCGCCGCATTGTCTACTGAAAGCAGGCTCTCAATGAGCACCAGATTGAGTATGATAATTAGCGAGTTCTCCCAGTCGCTGCCAAATACTTGCTGCAAAAATTCCGTCATTGGATTATTTGATCGTTGGAAAAGGGCACTAAGAAGGCGACAAAAATAACCAGGCCTTACAAGCGGGCGCAAAGTTCGGAGAAGTGAATGGAATTAAAAGCCCTCGCCCTGATTACTTTCCTGCGTCCTGTAAAAGGGTATCAGAATCTCTCACCAGACTTTCAAGTTCCCGTAAGAGTTCTTCTTTACGCCGTAGCTGGTCTGCAGCCTTGGCTATTGATGTGGAATCTTTTTTCTTGCTTTTGGGCGCCGCTGCAACTTGTTGGTCACCCGCTTCAATTTCATTGAGTTCTTGTTCAAGTTCATCTTTTCGGCCTTCGAGTTCACCAAGTCGTTTGATCACCTTCTCATCCACGTGCCGGGCCTGGGTACGGATGGCCTTGTACACACCGCCAAGTTTATCGAGGGCTGCATCGTACTTGCCTGCATCGAATTTGTCTTTCTCAGCGCTGACCAATTGGCCAACCGACGATACTACGCCACGAATTTGACTGAATACCTTGCGTGAGTTTTCTTGTTCCTCGTTGGTACCGAAGAAATAATTGTAAACCAAAATTCCAGCGATAAGCAGTGCGGCGATTTTAAGCAGGAAACGGATCATGTGTAAAGAAAGTGGACGGTTACAGGAAGTGAATGGTTTCGAATTGGTTTGCAAATGTAGCCGATTCCGTATCAGTAAGCAAAAAGTGTTTTGCTAAAAAAAAGCCTTCCGAGAACTTGCTCGAAAGGCTTTTTGATCCTATTTATTGTTCAGGCCCAAAGGGTCTTTTTACTACCAGAACCTGAATCGGTTGTCTTGAACCTTGTATTGCAGTTCAAGCGATTTAATCAGGTTTGTACGTATGCCTCCTGCAACTTGCGAAGACATTTGGCGGCGGAACAGGGTAATGTCCGAAGGCATTGGAGGTTGCGTTTTATCGGTAATTGGCTGTAGCACAACCACCCCTATCGAGCCTGCAATAGGCTTACTTACTTTGCCGGTTTCTGTGGCAAAAAGTGTCCCGGTCACGCGTGGTTCACCTGTGGTTTGAAGAAAGTTGCCCCCCTTCAAGGTGTCTAACCGTACATCCCATTGGGCTGCAACAGCTGCCAGATCACCCGGATTCTGGGTTTTGCTAATGATATACTCTGCCTTTTTAAGGTTTTTAACCTTAAATTCAGCTTCCGGCAAACCTTTGAGCGTAGCTACTGTAGACTTGCCTTTAGGAAGGATATTTTTCATGGCTGCTACCACATATTTGCTGTCGAAATATCCACCATTCGGGTCTCCAAAGGCAAATACCTCTTTGCTCACGCTGCCGAGTTTTGTGTTTTCTTCAAAAGCCCAACGAATGACCTCACGAGCATCATCGCCAGCGCCCAATACGGTCCCCAAATTGAAATCATTGATTTTAAGCGACTGCGTATTTTGAACTTTCATATTTTGCTGTGCAGCGACTGTCTCAAAATCAGCGATCGTTTTGGATTGCTGAATCAAGGCTACGGCCTTGTCTTTCATAGCCTGCTGGGTGTTTTTGCTCGGTTCAATACGGCGCCCCAAAATAGCGACTTTTGCAGAAGACTCATTGGTGATGAATTTCTTGCCGGTAATTTCAACAATATGCCAGCCAAACTGGGTAGCAATTTTGTAGATTTTCCCTTGTTCGCCGGTCAGGAAACAGAGATTATTGAACTCTTGCACCATCATACCATTGGCAAACCAGCCTAAATCTCCGCCCAGTTGACCGGAACCAGGATCCTGACTCATGCGCAGTGCAAGCGAGTCAAAACGTTGTTTGCCTGATCGGATAAGCGCAATCAAACTATCTGCACGCGTTTCATTTTCTGGTGAAGCCTCCCGGAGCAAGATGTGACGGGCACGCACAGAGTCGGGCAATACTTTACGATCAAGAATTTTCACAATACTCCAGGCGCCATCACTGAGTACAGGCCCTACAATAGAGCCAATTGGACGGGTCATGACCGAATCAGCATAAGCTGCGGGAAACTTATCCTTGGGGACAAACATTCCCAGGAAACTGCCACCATTGGCCACAACAT
>JAUSMG010000134.1 GCA_030645295.1 Saprospiraceae bacterium
TGCGGAGCAGTACAGTTCAACTGAGCCGGCTGCGCGATGACCGTCGTGGGCGGCGGCAACTGAACCACTGTAACTGTGGTATTTGTGGAACAGATCGTGGCTCCGCTCACCGTCACCGTATAGGTCCCGGGCGTCGAAACACTGATCGGGTTGGTCGTCTGACCCGAGGACCACAGGTATTGCGGGAAGTTGCCGCCCGTGACGGTGAGCGTGGAACTACCCCCGGGGCAAAACGGAGTGGTCGTAACAGCTATAGTAGGTGTCGGTTTTAGCCCAACGGTAACGCTGCCCGTCCCTGTACAACCGTAAATATTGGTCACTGTAACGGTATAAGTGCCTGGCGTTGTAACGATATTGGTGATCCCACTTACATTGTTCGACCACTGGTACTGACTATAACCACCAACTACCCTCAAGGTATCTTTGTCTCCTATGCAAATGTTCTGAGCCGTCTGGCTAATTGGGAAATCTCCCACTTCTCCATTTTGAATCCCAATGAGTCCTTCGCCCGTGCAGCCGAATTGATTGGTCACCGTGACCTGATAAACACCGGGTTCATAGATCGTGATTGATTTGGTCGTTTCACCACTGGGCCATAGGTAGCTGTTCCAGTTTTGGTTCACTTGTATTGTCGAAGTGTCGCCTTCCGGGCACATGAAATTTGGGCCCGAAACTGTAGGAACCACCGGAGGACTTTGTGGAACATTAAACTGATCTGTAAATGGACACCCGAGTGCATCCGTAGCCGTAAGCTGATAAAGACCAGGTTCGAAAACTTCATAAGGGGTAAGCTCGCCAGTTGGATTAGGTGGATTCCAGTTGTAGTTTGGGAAACTATCAGGAGGCGTAACGGTTAGATTAATCATACCGTTCTGGCAAAGCGGCGCACCCTGGATATCCAGGACGCCATAAAAGAAGGCGTTGGGCTGATCGTATGTGTTTTCCCAGTGGTTTTGCTCACATCCGGTAGCGGAGGGATCCCAATCCCAGGCGCCCGGCGGCACCACTACAATTTGATGGGAGGAATCCCCTGTATTCCAAAGGGCCACATAAGGAACGAGTTGACCTGAAAACAAAAACCTTACGAAGGCAGATAAGGTAATTGTTTTAGTTGCGCAGTTGACCACCGCTACTGTGACGGGATTACAGTGTCCCAATGCGAAAGCCTGAGCGATGGAGTCGCGGTCAGGACCAGTTTTTGGCAGATTCCCATTCGGGTCGCCATTGGCGCGAAGCAAGTGTGGGATGACAAAGAGCGCGAAGAGCGTGATTAGACGTAAAAAAGTGTAGCGTTTTGCCATAAACATAGAAGTGTTTGAAAAGGACGAAGTAGTTTAAATGTCAAAGATGCAATCAGCAAGGAAAACGCTGACTGCTGCTGAAATTTCAATCGCCAAAAATAATAATTCTTTCTTCATGGGCCTGTCAAAATTAAGCTTTCATCAAATTTACTTCGGATTGAACAAGCGCCAATCCAGCGAAAACCGTCCGGGACCCAGCAGCCAAATGCCTACGTAAACGGACAGGTAGAGCAATGGCAACTCTTTTTCCGTCAGCGGATTATCCCAATTTACGCTAAAAACAGCCACCAACATGGTCACCAAAAGTGGGAGCAATGCAAGCCGAGTGAAGAGTCCAAGCAGTACCAATCCGGAACAAATCCCCTCTGCAAATACCACAAGGTAATAAGACGCGCTCGCACCGATTCCCAAGGGGTCGGAAAAACTTTCGGGGCTTTCTGAAAAGAGGGTAATTTTCATAAAGCCATGATTGTAAACCATCAGGCCGCAAAAAACGAGACGCATTACAAGCGCCGCCCAATCCATCGAATAAGGTAAAGGAGAAAGTAAGCGTTTGAGCATTTACAATTGTGTTTGGTCGGCCATGAATTTGAAAAAGAGCGGGTGTTGATCCGTCACGGTTCACTCCAAAAAGTTCACTGGTCGGTTAATCCGTTCTTCCAGCGAGATAAAAGTCTCCGTGCGCTGAATGCCAGCGATTTTTTGGATTTTATCTTGGAGCACAAGGCGCAGGTGGTTTGTATCTTTGCACACAATTTTACAAAGGATGGCGTATGCTCCTGTAGTATAATTGGCGGTCACAACCTCGGGAATATTCCGCAATTGCTCAATAATCTCTTCATAAAGGGAACTTTTGTCCAGATAAATGCCAAGAAAAGCTGTCACGTCATAGCCCAGTTTGTGATAGTCCAGCGTAAGACTCGACCCTTTCACAATGCCGAGCTCCTCCATTTTTTTCATTCGGACGTGGATGGTACCGCTGGATACGAAGAGTTGTTTTGCGATGTCAGTGTATGCCATTTTGCCGTCTTCGACAAGTTTAGCAAGGATTTGATGATCTAATTGGTCAAGACGCGGAAGTTCTGAATTATGCATGGTGGCGGGAAACATGGAGATTGATAATAAAAATTGAACAAAAATAAGTAATTTTTGAAAATTCAGCAGAAAAAACTGCGCTTGCACCATGACGGATAATGAACAACGCCCCAAATTACAGACACGACTTCCCTTACTCCTTGCGGCCACGCTTGCACTCGGGATGTTTATAGGCCAAAAACTGCCGCATTACGACCGCAATTTTAGCCTTAAATCGCACAATTCTGCCAGATCCGGCACCCTTGATGAAATATTACGCTACGTTGAAGCAAAGTATGTGGACACTGTGGACATTGAAAGCCTCCGTGCCACCGCCATTGACCATCTGCTTGATGGACTAGACCCGCATTCCGTGTACATCAGCCCCGACGAACTAAAGGCCGTGGAAGACGATATGAATGGCGCGTTTGAAGGCGTGGGCATTGAGTTTATCATTCTGGACGACACCATTCAGGTGGTCGCGCCACTTTCGGGAGGCCCTTCAGAAATTGCCGGCATCCTCGCCGGGGATAAAATTGTAAGCATCAACGACACCGTCATCGCCGGAATTAAAATCGAAACGGGTAAGATTTACAACAAGTTACGCGGCCCAAAAGGCACTACAGTCAAAGTTGGCATCCTGCGCGGGCGCGAAACCGCATTGCGCTTTTTTGAGGTCATGCGTGATGTGATCCCTGTAAAAAGTGTAGATGCCGCCTATATGCTCGACGGGCAAACAGGTTACATCCGGGTCGCCCATTTCAACGGCAATACCTATCAGGAATTCATGCAAAATCTCACCCCATTGGTGGAAGATGTGGGTATGAAAAGTCTGGTACTCGACTTGCGTGGCAATCCTGGCGGCTACCTCGAAGAAGCCACGGAAATGCTCAGCCAACTTTTCCCCGAAGGCAAACTCCTCGTCTATACCAAAGGTCGGGTCGGACAGCGCAAAGATTACAAAAGCAATGGTCGTGCGCGATTCGACATTCAAAATGTGGCCGTGTTGATTGATGAAGGCTCAGCTTCCGCCAGTGAAATTGTAGCAGGCGCGGTGCAGGACTGGGATCGTGGCTGGGTCATTGGCCGCCGATCTTTTGGCAAAGGTCTTGTGCAGGAGCAGTACCCACTTTCCAACGGCGGCGCCATGCGGCTCACCGTTTCGCGCTACTTCACACCGAGCGGACGTTGCATCCAACGCGACTACAAACAGGGACAGGATTACGACCATGAGGCTGAACGCCGACTTGTGAATGGCGAACTCAGCAATGCCGCCAAAATCCAGCAAGCCGACACCACCAAGTATTACACCGGCCAGGGCCGCATCGTTTTCGGAGGCGGTGGCATCACCCCGGATGTATTTATCCCAATAGACACCTCTTTTTCAAGCACCTATTTTACTGCGTTGCGGCAACAAATCCCACAATTCCTATCCCGCTGGATGGAAGGTCAAAATCGGGCCAATATGTCGTCTGCATTGCCTGAATTTGTACAAAACTACACTGTTTCTGATCAAATTTTGGAAGAATTGGCAAGTTACGCAGAAAAACAGGGCACAAAGAAAAACCCTGCAGAACTGGCAAAATGCCGCCCTGAACTCAAACTTCATCTCAAAGCCCGTCTCGCCAAAACACTTTTTGGCGACGAGGGGCTATACAAAGTTTTGAATGATGATGATCCGGCGGTAGAGAAGGCCATTCAGGTTTTGAAAAGCGGGCAGCCAGTGGCGAAGCGGTAACATCAATTCGCCAACACCTTCTCTTTACTCCTGCTGTTGGGCGCCTCAACAGGCGCAGGCGAGGGCACCTTTGGCGGTACATTCCCATCCTCGCCCCTGCGACGAAGTTCGTCTTCTGTCATATCTGACTGCACATTCTGGAACACCACCTGCACTTTGTAATTGCGGTTGATGGACTTGGCGATGGGGCCAAACATCAACTGCATCACGGAGTCGGCGCGCATTTTGGCTTTGTCTAAAACGTGCTCATTTTCAAGGGCATCCTGCCGGAATTGACGGCGGAGTTCGTTGAAACGCTCATTCATGTCCTTCTCGTTGATGCCCGCCAAATAGCCGACTTCAAGTTTGTCCACACGGGGATAAACCTCGTGGGAGAGTATGGTCGGTTCCGGCAATTTTATGTTGAGCGTTCCGCGTTTAGGGCTGAGGGTCACATCAAAAAACTGGTCGAGTTTGAACCCAACTTTGATGACGCTGATGGCTTCAACGCGGATGTCAGTCTCCGATACAGAGAAGCCAAAAATCTTGTATTGCAAGGTTTTATCGATGCCCAGGCGGCTTCGAAGTTCGTAGGTGGCAAGTTCCGCGATGCCTTTTCGCACCTTGTCTTTTAGCAGGCCCCGCGAGGCACTAAAATCCATGATCTCTGCCTTCTTTTTTAGCCGCTCCGCCATGGGATGCAACGCTTCGTGTATGGCAATATCGCAAGGGGTACCCACATCCTTGCCTTTTGCGAAGAATTTCCCCCCGTTCACACGCAGAAGGGTGGTCATTACCTGGGTTACGAAAAAGCAAGTGTATTTACCCGCCACCTCGTTGAACAGTTGCACCGCCTGATTTGAATTATCACTATACCAGGTTTCATATAAATTAGCCGTGGTGTCTTTTAAGGTCACAAAGTCATTGTAATACAGGGTTCTAAGGTATTCGTGGTGCTTTTTATACTCCGGTTCGAGGCGGCGTTTCAGACTGTCGGGCAGGGCCATTCGGTTGGCTACGTGGTAAAGCAGCGCAACATTAAAATCATACACCAGGCGGTCAAATTCCTGGCGGTATTCTTCTGGCTGCGAGAGGATCCGAAGCGTTTTTTCCTCGTCCAGATTTGGGTTAAAATCAGAGGGGACGTAGGTCATTCTCACCTCTTGTGGGGATTGAAAAAGGTTGGAAAAGCCGCCACCGTCGCTAAAAAAGGCTTTATAGCCCACGATGGCAGCAATTGTGATAAGGGCAATCAACAAGAGCTGCTTGCCAAGACTGCCACTGCCGCCTTCTTCGGGAGGGGTATATGCACCGTCTGCTTGATGGGTAGACATGTTCTAATGGAATGAGTGAACTGAGAATAATAGGGTTGAATGACAGAAACAAAATTAGCGCAGGTTGGGGGATTAGAAATAATCTTAAAATTTTTTCTTTGACAGATTGGGAATTTAATTCCCAATCTGTCAAATTTTTCTATTTTTGTGCCATGATACCACGAGCCATTGCATCACATATCCTGCATTTAGCATCCAAATACCCGGTCATTAGTGTCAGCGGACCCCGCCAATCAGGAAAAACTACCTTGGTGTCGAATAGGCCAATTGTACAATCAAACCAGCCTCGGCAACGACCTCGGTCTTGATCACAAAACTGTCGCTCGATGGTTTTCCATCCTTGAAACCAGTTTTATCGCCTTCACGCTTCGCCCCTATTTCCGTAACTTCAACAAGCGTATACTAAAAACGCCCAAACTATATTTCTACGATACGGGAGTTGCTTGTTCCTTGCTCGGAATACGCAATTTAGAACAATTGGACCGACATCCGATGAAAGGCCCGCTTTCTGAAAATTTCGTGATCGTAGAAATTTTGAAAAATTTCCTCAACCGGGGCATCCGCCCAAACCAGTATTTCTGGCGCGACCAGACAGGCAATGAAATTGACCTGTTGGTGGATGAAGGCGGGGTGATTTACACCATCGAGATCAAGTCGGCCCAGACGTACAAACCAGATTTTTTCAAGGGCTTGAATTATTTCAACACCCTGTCGGGCAATGACCCAAAACACGCTTACCTAATTTATGGCGGCACTCAAAACTTTGACGGCGCAACCGGGAATGTACGAAGTTGGGATAATTTGCCGGAGCTGTAAAGCCTCTATTTTCCCGAAAGATAAGCCTTCACCACCGCACGGGATGCTTTGGCGGAGGGCTCGTTGTAACGGGCGCCGCTGGGATTGGCAAATGCGTGGTTGGCATCATAACGGTAAATGCTAAGGTTCTTTCCGGCAGCGCGCATGTTTGTTTCAAATTCAGAAACCACCTGATCGTTGATCCATTGGTCCTGGGAAGCATGGATGAAAATGGCGTCGGAAGCAAGTCCTTTCAACTTTTCAACATCTTTTTCAGGCATACCATAATACATGACGCAGGCCTTGGTTTTGTCTTTGAGCAACAAAGCCGCTTGTAGCGACCAGCCGCCGCCAAAGCACCAGCCCATCGTGCGGAAGTCTGCTTTTTCTCCCAGGTGTTTGGCCGCGCCTTCGATGATAGCCGCAGAACGGACAGGATCGTTGGCTTGCATCAATTTACCAGCCTCTTCAGGCGTGGCGGCGAGTTGTCCATCATAAAGATCAATCGCTAAAACATTGATTCCCAATTCATGGCACCACATTGCGGTTTCGTTTTTCACATAGTCATTGAGTCCCCACCATTCATGGAACAGGAGCAGGTATTTGTTGGTATTGCCATGGGAGGTCATCAGAAAACCACGGCCATTGGCGCCGCCGGTCACTGGGAATTCAATCATTTTACCCTGGTGTACCGCCTCCACAGGCAGTGGAGCCGGGTGTGCGTCTAGGAATTTTGGGTCATTGGCAAAAGCCGCAAATTCGTCTACGCTGTGGCACATCGGCATGGCCGAGACTGTTTTGACCGGACGCGCTGCAAATAGAAACAGCAAGCCTGCGGACAACAAGGCCAATACCGCAAAGGAGGCAAGGGCTGGAGAAAGTAAACGTTTTTTCATGTTGATGTGTATTTTAAATGAGGGTCTAAGAACGCAATTTTTCAAACATGGTTTCACTGCTTAAAAACTTTTAAAACCAGAATCGCCAAATTAGGAGGGGATTTTGGTCTATACCGTTTCCCGATATTGCCGGCCAATAGGGATCTCTTTACCTCCTACGGTTAAGTCCGTCGCCGAATAGGCTTCCAAATGCCTCAATGCCACCAAAAACGAACGGTGGGCCCGAATGAAACCAATGCCTTCGAGGGGAATTTTCCAGGTCGCCCAAGGGCATTCGCAATTACCCTAACGTCTTTTCCACCAACTGCCCCCGCTCGTCGGCCAATGCACGCCCCCAGGCCGCGATCTCTTCAAGCATCGGAATCATTGTTTTGCCGAAATCAGTGAGTGCGTACTCCACCCGGGGCGGCACTTCGGCATAGATCGTGCGGCTCACGATGCCGTCTGATTCCAATTCCTTGAGTTGCAACGACAGCATCTTTTCTGTGATCTGCGGGATCTGTCGATTGAGTTCGCTGAACCTCCGCGGCGCCTTCCGGAGGTACCAAAGGATCACCGTTTTCCACTTTCCGCTGATGTAACTCATCGTGATGTCCAGCGCGCAATGGTAGATCTTGCCCTCCAATTGGATGCGCATTTCTTTCCCTTCTAAAATCATTTCAATTTTTTTAAAAATAATTTTGGAGCCAACAGGCTGATAATCAACAAATACGTCAAAAATGGAAGCATACTGTCAATTTTGACAGTACTTGCATAAAGTAAAGCAACTTACCAATTTTGCAGCAAGTTTACAATCAATAGTAAATGAACTCAAAATTTTACACCATAAATTTTTAAGCAGCATGAATATCGCAATATTTGGCACCGGCTCCGTCGGTCAGGCATTGGCCAACCGTTTGGCAGAACTATCCCATCAGGTTGTCATCGGCACCCGCAACGTAGAAAACGCTTTGGCGAAAACAGCGCCCGACGGCATGGGCACGCCTCCCGTAGGCGTATTTTTGAAAAGCCACCCCTCAATCTCGCTGCGCACATTTGCCGATGCGGCAAAAGATGCTTCGGTGATCGTGCTCGCGACCCTCGGCCTGGGAGCGAAGGATGCCCTTTCCGCTGCAGGAAGCCTTGACGGGAAAATTATTCTGGACCTCACTAATCCACTGGATTTTAGCACGGGTGGATTGCCCACGCTTTTTGCCAGCAACGATACTTCGCTGGGCGAGCAATTGCAGGCGGCATTTCCAAAAGCTCATTTCGTGAAGTCGCTCAACACCATGTACAATGGCCTGATGGTCAATCCGCGTGCATTGGGGGAGGACAGTACCGTATTTGTAAGTGGCAATGACGCTGCTGCGAAGGCAACGGTAACCGGAATCCTGAAAGAATTTGGTTGGAAGGATTCGGAGATCCTCGATCTGGGTGACATCACGACGGCGCGTGGCACGGAGAGCTTGTTGCTGGTCTGGTTGCGGGTATATTCGGCAACAAAGAATGGGTTTTTCAATTTTAAAGTGGCAACGGGGAAGTAGGCGAAAATTAATTTCACGCAACGGAGAGGTAAGCGAAATTCAATTTCACGCAACGGCGCAACGACGCAACGT
>JAUSMG010000135.1 GCA_030645295.1 Saprospiraceae bacterium
CACCGCAACATTCCAAATGGTCAAGATTGGTAGGATCGGGTACTTTGTTTGGGTCGAAACCCGGGCCTTCGTCCGTTACGCTGATGGCCAGTGCATCTTGTTTACGGCTAAGACAAATGGATACACTTTTTTTGCAATCGCCTTGATTCCCATGAAGCACAGCGTTAGTGACTGCCTCTGTGAGGCTCACTAGAATATTACCATGTGTGTCGGGAGAAAGGTTATAGCGAGTGGCTACATCATGGACGAAAGGTTCGACTTTGGAGACATTTTGGGGGTCGGACGAAAACGTAAGATTCGTATTTAAGTCGTTCATTCGCAAATTTTTGTTACAGAATCTGGTTGTGAAAACACTGTTTCCAAGAAGGCAACAGCGTATAGGGACTTGCAACCAAGACTACACAGTAAATTAGGAACAGATTATTACAACGACGGTGTGGATTACAAATTACCGTCTGCGAATGTTCATGGATGATTAAGTTGCCTCAATAACTGCCACAAAATTAAGGTACTTTTAACAACTTTAGCAAGGGGTCAATCAAAATAAATCGCGCTTGGTATCAAAAGTGACCAGATTCAGACCTTTTACAGGCCTTTTCGTCACATTTTCTTCAAATTATTTTCAAAAAACTTCCTCCAAATCCGGTTTAAGCAGTTTGTGGCACGAACTTTTCTTTGTGTTGGCTGGGAAAGTTTAGGGTTGAGAACCCTAAACCCCTTAATATCCCAGACCATGCAGCGTATAATCCTATATAAGCAGATCAACGCCCGGTGGCATTACGTCCGCCTGAGCGCCATGCCCCACGAGCTCCAGATCGAAACCGGTTGTTGCGGCCAAAAACCCGATCATGCTGAGACGGTTAAAATTCCTGCAGGCACTGCTCCCGTTACAGCAATCCGCCAGGAGGGTAAAAAATGGCTTGATCAGGACTATGGCAAACCGCATCCCCATAGCTTGCAAGTAATGACCCTGCATTTCCAGATGCGTCGATGGACGGGTTACCCCGCCGGCGCGCCCTGGTACGACGACTGGACCTCGGGTTATCTCGATCCCATTCATAAGGTACTGGATGAAACTTGTAACGGTATTCCCAGGGGCAATGAGCGTTTTTCAGGGAATTACCTGCACTACTATACGATTTTCAACACAGATCTGGCGCAAGAGGCCGTGGAAAAGATCGCTGCGGCTGCGCCTGTCAAGTTTCTACTCGACATTCATGTAGCCAATCGCGAAAAACAGGTACAGATCCCGATCGACCCGAATGTGCCGGAATACCTGCGTTCACTTTTCCGGGTGGTCGAAAAATCAGCACGGACCATCGCACATGAACTCCCGGTGCTATTCCCTACGGATACACTCCAGCCCGAATTTGTTCCCAACGGCGCCGCCAACAGACGGATCATTGGCGAAGAGGCTGCCCAACTCCGCAGTACACTCCAAGGAAAATGGAACTTCGATTCCAATTTTTGGGATCCGCTCACGCAGGTCGCGCCATCTGAAGTGGTATTCCTCAATGGCATGGCCGAGGATAAAAAACAGGCCATTGCCGATCTGCTCAGTCAAAAACTGCAAGGGCCACTCTACCTGCTCGATTGCGAGACCGGACTTTTTGAGATCGGTGCCGAACAAATTTTTGGTGGCTCCCACGAGGGCATGGTCTTCGATGCCAGTTTCGGCTGGGTCATCTATTTCTCCCACCACTATACCATCACATTTGGTGGCGACTGGCTCATAGCAGCCGTCAAGGATCTCTACCGGGAGCAGTCGGAGCTGTTGAACGCCTGGTGATTTTTCAGTACTAAGGCAGCCTGATGAAGACTTTCGTCGTCAACACTTACGTTTGCACGTCCAAATCTCTATTTTATGCCATCTATGCGTTCTTCCCCACGCCTCTGCGTGCTGTTTCTTCTTATTTTTCAAGCCTTTTGTATTCCAAACCCAATTGAAACCACCGAAGCCAAAAACGACCGTGGCCAACTCGAACGCTGGCAACGGCGCAAAGACAATTTTGCCAAAGAAGGGCTTTTTCAACGATTTTCGCCGGAGGGTGTGCTGCTCGAAGAAGCACACTACCTTGCTGATTCTTTGAATGGGGAACGGAAATACTTTTCTCCAACAGGTATCCTGGCAAGCATAGAACGCTATCAAAACCACAAAATTCATGGCAAATTCCAGGCTTTCTACCCGGATGGTCAGCTGAAAATTGAACAGGATTTTGTGCAAGGCGCCCTGACCGGGTTCAGTATACGGTACTATCCCAACGGCAAGATCCAGGAAAAGGTGTTGCTGAAAGACAACGTGGAAAATGGCCCGTTCACGGAATATCACGAAAATGGAACCCTCAAAACCGAAGGCTCTTATGCACCCAATGAAGAGGGCGATGGACTAGAAGAGGGTGAAATCAAAGAATATGACGAAACCGGCCAACTCATCAGAATCGCGGATTGCAAAAGCGGGATTTGCCTGACCCGGTGGAAGAAATGACTTTTGACTTTTTCGAACTAAATAATTGACTATGAATACTTTACTACGAATGATAAATCTCACCAAGACTGGCAACTGCCCCCTGCTACTGCCACTGCTACTGCCACTACTGCTACTACTACCCGCAGCCCCTGTTTCCGCTCAGGTCGTAGGCGGACGAAATGTTTTTTCCTTCCTTTCCCTGCCGCAGTCCGCACGGGTAACCGGGATGGGCGGGGCGCAAATTGCAGTACGCGACGATGATCCAGTGTTTGCGATTACCAATCCGGGAGCGCTCAACCCTTCGATGTCAGGACATATGGCGTTCAACCACAATTTTTATCTGGGCGGGATTCAGCATGGCTATGTTTCCTATGCCCAGCAACTACCCAAACTGGGCTTCACCATGCATGGTGGAATCCAATACATGAACTATGGGGAAATGAAACGCGCCGACGAATTCGGCGATGTACAGGGCACTTTCAAGGCCGGCGAGACGGCATTCACCCTGGGTGCTGCCCGGCCCCTGAGCGATAAATTATCACTTGGACTCAACGCCCGCAT
>JAUSMG010000136.1 GCA_030645295.1 Saprospiraceae bacterium
ACGTTGCGTCGTTGCGCCGTTGCGTGAAATAACCCCGGCACCCACCAAGCCTGCGTCGAAGGCCAGTTGACGGGCAACAGATTTTGCTTTTCAGAACTTCCAGATGCGTTACTTTTGGGCCGGAAATTTGAATATTAGGAAATCAGGATATTCCACGTTCCAATTTATCCCAATATCCAATATCGCAGTATCCTTGCAACATGGAATCCATCGCCGACTATTTCTCCAACATCCCCTCCTCGCACCGCAGCGCGATTCTGCTGGGAGGACTTACGTTTTTTTTACTGCTCGAAAGCGGTCTACCCTATTACCATACTCCATATAAAAAAGCGGCCCACACCGGCATCAATCTCTTTTTCACGCTCACAACCGTGCTGGTCAATTTCATGATGGCCTTCATTCTTCTGGGCACGGCTGATTGGGTCGTGAACGAGAAAATCGGCATACTCCAGTGGGTGCCAGAAATGCCGCTATGGCTGTTTTTTGTAGTTGGTTTGCTGTTGATGGATCTCGTGGGCGCTTATTTCATCCACTGGATGGAACACCGGGTAAAATGGATGTGGCGTTTCCATCTGGTACACCACACGGACACTAATGTGGATACCACTACGGCCAACCGTCACCATCCGGGCGAGAGCGTTTTTCGCTTCGTTTTCACCACGCTCGGAATCCTAGTAGTAGGCGCCCCGATCAGCCTGGTTTTTATGTATCAATCACTTTCTTTGGTGTTTACCCAGTTCAATCACGCCAATATTCAATTTCCCAAATGGCTGGATAACGGGTTGAGTTGGTTCATCGTTACCCCTGGGATGCACCGCGTCCACCACCATTATACCTTGCCCTATACAGATACGAACTATGGCAACATTTTCTCGGTTTGGGATCGTCTGTTTGGCACTTTTGCCAAAATGGACAACGAAAAACTCGTCTTCGGCATTGACACCCATCCCGATCCAAAGGAGCATTCCAATGTGTGGGAGTTGTTGAAACTGCCCTTTTTGAACTACCGTTCGCCGGATGGGGGGAAGTTTATGTAGGGCGAAATTCATTTCGCCCCGGAAAAATGACGAAATAAATTTCATCCTACATAAATAATGCTACCTTCGCGCCCGCTTTTGAAAAAGCGAGGGGCAACGGCTTCGTCCCTAAGTGAAGTCGACAAAAGGTTCACGCCAAAAAAACTCCCCGTTCCGCCCACCAAGCGGTTGAAAACCAAGCACTTTACTATGTTAGAAGAAGAAAAAGATCCGATCCAGGAATCCACGGAAACTTTATCCGCCGAAGCCTCGGCGAAGGAGGAAAGCGCCCCAGCAACAGAAGAAACCTCTGCTGAAGTAGTGGCAGAAACTGAAGCAGTGGTAGAAGCCGTTGCAGAGGAAGCCGCTCCAATAGTGGAAGAAGTTGTTGTAGAAGCCGCTCCTGAAGTAGAAGAAGTTGCTCCAGTGGTAGAAGCCGTTGCAGAGGAAGCCGCTCCTGAAGTAGAAGAAGTTGCTCCAGTGATAGAAGCCGCTGTTGTAGAAGCCGCTCCTGAAGAAGAAGAAATCGCTCAAGTGGTAGAAGCCGCGCCAGTAGTAGAAGAAGTTGCTCCAGTGGTGGAAGCCGCTGTGGAAGAAGAATCACCAAAGAAAAGAACCCGTAGCACTAAAGTAAGCGCTTCCGAGGAGACTGAAACTGTAGAAGCTATGCCCACAGCAGGAGCTTATGGCAAACGCCCGGCAGCCAATGCGGAAGAAGAAGAGGAAGACGATGTGCTACCTCTCCTCGAAACGCTTGCCGCAGATACTGCGTTCGACGATTTCAACTGGAATCTTGACAAGCGTGGCGCCATTGTTTACACCCAGCAGGAAAGGGTTACGATGCTCAAATCCTATGATGCTGCCCTCCAGCAGATCGAGGAGAACCAGGTCATCAAAGGCCGCGTGAGCTCTATCAGCGGTGGTGATGTGGTACTTGACATCAATTACAAAAGCGACGGTCTCATCGCCCTGAGCGAATTCCGCGATACCCCCAATCTCGCCCCCGGCGACGATGTGGAAGTATTCGTAGAAAGCCAGGAAGACAGCCAGGGCCAACTCGGCCTTTCGCGTCGCAAAGCAAAGATCCTCCGCGCCTGGGAAAGCATTGTGGACTCGTTCAAAAATGGCACGATCATCCGCGGTTCGGTTATCAGCAAAACCAAAGGTGGTCTTATCGTGGACTGTAACGGTCTCGAAACCTTCCTTCCCGGTTCGCAGATCGACATCAAGCCTGTATTGGACTATGACCAGTACGTGGGCAAAATGATGGAGTTCAAAGTGGTAAAAGTCAACGAGCAGATCAAAAACGCCGTGGTGAGCCACAAAGCGTTGATCGAAAGCGACCTGGCTGAGCAACGCGAACAGATCCTCGGCAGCCTCGAAAAAGGCCAGGTACTCGAAGGTATCGTGAAGAACATCACCGATTTCGGTGCGTTCCTCGATCTCGGCGGCGTAGACGGTCTGCTTTACATCACCGATATCTCCTGGGGCCGTATCAATCACCCAACCGACGTACTTGCGCTCAACCAGCGCATCAACGTGGTGGTGCTTGACTTCGACGAACAGAAGAAACGTATCAGCCTCGGCCTTAAACAACTCACCCCACATCCATGGGAAGTGTTGTCGCAAGAGGTGGGCGAAGGTTCTATCGTTACCGGCAAAGTGGTCAACATTGAAGATTACGGCGCATTTGTGGAGATCCAGCCTGGTGTTGAAGGCCTTATCCACGTCAGCGAGATCACCTGGGGCAACCAAACGGTACACGCCAAGGAATTCTTCAAGATGGGTCAGGAAGTGGAAGCCAAAGTGGTCAGCATTGACCGTGGCGACCGCAAGATGTCCCTCTCTGTGAAGCAGTTGACCAACGATCCATGGAGCGACATCGAAGACCGCTTCCCGGTTGGCAGCCGCCACGACGGTATCGTGAAAAACATCACCAACTACGGCATCTTCGTTGAATTCGGCGACGGCGTAGGCGGTATGGTGCACATCAGCGATCTTTCCTGGACCAAGCGTTATGCGCACCCAAGCGAGTTCACGAAGCCTGGCGCTCCACTGGAAGTAGTGGTGCTCAACATCGACAATGAAAAGCGTCAGATCAGCCTAGGTCACAAGCAGATCATGGAAAATCCATGGGATGCTTTCGACAGCGTGTTCCCCGTTGGTTCTTACCACGAGGCTACCGTGCTGAAACGCGACGACAAAGGCGCTACCTTCCAAATGCCACAAGGCATCGAAGCGTTCGCTCCGGCCAAGCATATCCGCAAAGACGACAACTCATTGCTCGACGCTGGCGAAACGGTCACGGTTAAAGTCATCGAATTCAACAAAGATGACCGTCGCCTGCTCGTATCGCACACCCGCTACCTCGAGGATTTGAAGTACAAAGCCGAAGCTGCCGTGAAAGCCGAGCGCGTCAAAGAGGAAGGCGAAAACCAAGCCGCCATCGTAGACGTGCAGAAAAAGGTGGAGAAAGAAACCCTCGGGGATCTTTCGATCCTGGCTCAATTACGCGAGCAGTTGGAGAATAAGTAATCAGACAATTGATTCGATT
>JAUSMG010000137.1 GCA_030645295.1 Saprospiraceae bacterium
CACCGCAAAAGAAAAGCCGCAACGTGGCGAAGTAGTAGCCGTCGGCCCAGGCAAAACTGGCAAAGACGCACACTCCATGACCGTCCAGGTGGGCGATATGGTTCTTTACGGCAAATACTCCGGACAGGAAATCAGCCATGAAGGCCAGGACCTTCTCATTATGCGTGAAGAGGAGATCCTGGTGATCCTTTAATGTTGATAAAGGTTTATCAAGTTTATAAAGGTTGATGATAAACCCGCATAAACCCCATAAACCCTTATAAACCACCATAAACCACTCATCACTTAACATTTACCACAAGAAAAGATATGTCTGCAAAGCAAATCAACTTCAATACTGAAGCCCGCGAAAAACTCAAAGAAGGCGTTGACGCTTTGGCCAATGCCGTAAAAGTTACCCTCGGACCAAAAGGTCGTAACGTAGTCATCCAGAAATCCTTCGGCGCTCCGGTCATCACCAAAGACGGTGTAACGGTAGCCAAAGAAGTGGAACTCGAAGATGCAGTAGCCAATATGGGCGCGCAAATGGTGAAGGAAGTCGCCAGCAAAACTGCTGATGCAGCAGGTGATGGTACTACTACCGCTACCGTGCTCGCACAGGCAATGGTCACTGCCGGCCTCAAAAATGTAGCCGCTGGCGCCAATCCAATGGACCTGAAGCGCGGCATTGAGAAAGCCGTTAAAGTGATCGTTGGAAACCTGAAAAGCCAAACCGAGAACATCGGCGAAGATTTCAGCAAGATCCAGCAAGTTGCTGCCATTTCTGCCAACAACGACGAAACCATCGGCAGCCTTATCGCAGACGCCATGAAACGCGTCAGCAAAGACGGTGTGATCACGGTTGAAGAAGCCAAAGGTACCGATACCTATATGGAGGAAGTGATCGGGATGCAGTTTGACCGCGGTTACCTCAGCCCTTACTTCATTACGGATGCTGAGAAAATGGTGGCTGACTACGAAAACCCATACGTCCTCATTACCGACAAAAAAATCAGCAACATGCAGGACCTCGTGCCCGTGCTCGAGAAGTCTTTGCAAACGGGTCGCCCGCTCCTCATCATTGCAGAAGATGTTGACAGCCAGGCGCTTGGAGTGTTGGTGGTAAACCGCCTACGCGCTGGTCTTAAAGTGGTGGCGGTGAAAGCCCCAGGCTTTGGCGATCGCCGCAAAGCCATGCTCGAAGACATCGCCATCCTTACGGGCGGCACGGTCATCAGCGAAGAACAAGGGTACAAACTCGAAAATGCTGGTCTCGAACACCTCGGCTCTTGTGAGCGCATCACGGTGGACAAAGACAATACCACAGTGGTTGGCGGTAAAGGCAAAGCGGACGATATCAAATCCCGCATTGGCCAGATCAAACAGCAGATCGAATCTACTACGAGCGACTACGACAAGGAGAAACTGCAAGAGCGCCTCGCCAAATTGGCAGGTGGTGTGGCAGTACTCTACATCGGCGCTTCTACGGAAGTGGAAATGAAAGAGAAAAAAGACCGTGTGGACGACGCACTTCACGCTACCCGCGCTGCCATCGAAGAAGGCATCGTGCCGGGTGGTGGTGTTGCCCTCGTACGTGCGATCAGCAGCCTCGACAAGCTCAAGGGTGTGAACGAAGACGAAAATTACGGAATCGCCATTGTGCGCAAATCACTCGAAGCGCCTATCCGCATCATTGCTGAAAATGCTGGTGTTGACGGCTCTCTGGTGTTCCACAAAGTGCTGGACGCGAAAGGCGACTTTGGCTACAATGCCCGTACCGATGTGTACGAAGACCTGAAAAAAGCAGGCATTATTGACCCGACCAAAGTGACCCGTGTCGCACTCGAAATGGCGGCTTCCATCGCGGGCCTCGTGCTCACGACGGAGTGTGTTATCAGCGAGAAGCCTAAAAAAGGCGACGGCGGCGGCGGTCATGGCCACCCGGACATGGGCGGCATGGGCGGCATGATGTAGTCGGAGAAATATAAAATGTAAAACCGGAAAACCGCAAAATGTAAAATTGTGGAAGACGGTCAGGAATATAAATTGGGCGTGCCGGCAACGGTGCGCCCAATTTTGTTTTTGGCAGGTATTGGTCAAATGGTGAGATTGGTACTAAGTTTAATTTGTCAGCCCGGTACTTTCGTTCGCATTCTCAATGATCCTATTTCATCCATCAACTGATTTACCCGCCATGCGAAAAGCAATCTACTTCTTTACCTTTTGTATTTATCTTTTTCCTACCATTTCTATTGACGCTCAATGGATTAAAACCAACGGGCTTTCGGGTGGTCACACCTCAAGATTTTTCAATTACGGCGACACTGTGTTGACGAATGTAGGCAACGAACTTCACTATTCTATCAATCACGGGAAGGTGTGGTCGCCCATTGTCAACCCATTGTACCGTAGTATCAATCCGCTTTCCATTGAGGGTCAAAATGTTTTTGGATATGCCCATGACCGAAGCGCTCAGGAAAACATCCTTTTTATTTCCCACGATTTTTTTCAAACACTACACCCAGTATCCATTCCAGATACCCTGGATTTGCGCGGGTATTTTCTGGCACATGGGCATCTCTATATCAGTGAATACAGCAATACTGTTCAGAAACTCTACCGCACGAACAACCATGGTGCAAGTTGGGAGTTCGTCGCAGCATTGTCGCCCAATGACGTACAGTTTGATGGTCAGCGTATTACTGGGGACATCTATCATAACGTCATTCAGTCCACGGATGAAGGTTTTACCTGGGATACCTTGCTACAATACTCAGGTTGGATAAGTCAGATACTGCAGCACGAAAACCACTTTTTTATCTTTCACGATGACCCAACGGAGGGTTGTAATGTATCCCACGATTTCGGCCAGAGCTGGCAATTTTATCCAAACAGCAACCTGGATCAGTTCTACCGCTATTTTTGGCACAATGGAAGTATCTACGGCCTGGATGCCAATAGAGCCATCAGGTCTTCAGACCTTGGCCAAAGCTGGGAAAATGTTACGCTTCCTCAAAATTCTGCTTCCCCGGCCTATCATGGAATCTCTTCCGGGAACGCCTTGATCATAGGAGGCGCACAGAGCATGGGATCCTCCGGGATGCACAGAAGCATTGATCATGGTAACACCTGGAACGCGGTAAGTTTTGGTTTGGCCGCCTCCTCCGGCAAACTCAGAAAATACAGTCATGAGTTGTTTGTGCCCAGCCCTGGCGGGCTTTTTCGAGGGAAATTTGATGGGCTAAATTGGGAAAAACTAAACCTCAACACATGACAATGGCATCTCCTTCCAGAGACTTGAAAACCTTTACCAGCAGCATCAAGTTCATATCAAATCGATCGACGTTTCCGGATCAAAAATTTTCGCGCTTACCTACGATCAAAAAATCTATCGCTCCGATGATGGTTGCAGTACCTGGGTTTTGCATTCCGCAACGCTGCCTGTGGATTCACTGAATTCGCACTGGTTTGGGGAGTATTCGCTTTTGGTCCGTGGCAATGTGATGGCGGCCTCCACAGATCCCCCTGGCAAAAAAATGTGCTTTTCCAAGGATAACGGGCAAACCTGGACGTATTACAACTTAGAAACTGCGGGATTACCCTGGGGCCTTGGCAGACTTAACGACCTCCTTTACGTCGGAAATTATCTCCTGGCTGCCACCCAAAACGGCATCTATCAATCTGAGAATGATGGAACCGATTGGACAGACTGGAACACTGGTTTGTTGCACGATAACATGATAGATATCGAAGTTCATAATGGGCATATATGGGCCGCCACCGCAGGCGATGGCATCTGGAAACGCCCGCTCAACCAACTTTTAATGGAGCATGCACATGACCGGGATTTTAGTGATGCTGTTTTGACAGACTTTTCAATTTTGCCTGAACGATTGAATTTTACCCCCAACCCGGCCAGCCACCTGATCCGTGTGGAAACGGGTGGGCAATACGGCGATCTCATCTTGCAAGACGCGACCGGCAGGGTGGTGTTGCGGCAAACGGTAGTAAATCCCGATACAGCATTTTCTGTCGAAGGGCTTCCACAAGGGTTTTATCAGGTCGTTTTTATTGGCGAAAAAACGATACGGTATGGCTCGTTGGTGGTGCAGCGTTGAGTAATTTTAACCTGATAATCCGAGATGAATCGCCTTTGCGGAACCTCATTAACGATTGACTTTCACCCATTTACCCATTTTTCTCCAGCCTGTTTTAGAACGCCATTCGAGCATATAATGACCGGATGGAAGGGAAGTCAAATCAAGTTTTTCAAGGTCTGAAAAATCGTTTCGCTCTAAAACCAGGGCGCCGAGCGCATTGAAAACGCGCAGAAAACCAGGGCTTTTTTCACCCGTTTGTACTTGCACGATGCCTGTGCCTGGATTTGGAGAAAGGAGCAATGCCTGGATTCGGTTTGACTGCCAATAGTTCTGGGTGCCAACCGTCTCTGCTACGCCCGTCACGGTGGTATTTGTAACGATGGGCGCATTGAAATCAAAATAGATGAAGGCCGTGTTGCGGATTTGTTGGCCGAGCGCAAGGCCCGCTTTGGGCCGGATGCTGTATTTGATAAAACCGTGGCTGGCTGGCTCGTTGAAGTCGCTGGGCGGCAGGTCAATTTGGTCAAAAAAGAACTCGACCGCGCCACTGCCGCGCAAGGTCGTCTGGCAAGGATGCGAAGTAGCCAACACTTGAAAAGTAGCAACATCGAGCCGCTCAAAATCAAGCGTGTCGGCAATTCGCACGAACTCCGCCGGGTAGGTGCCTGTATTTTGAAAGCGAATGGTGTAAGTGAGGTCTTCGCCGGCTGCGATTTGTTCGGGAGTGATAATCAGTGCGTTGCAGCGTTTGTCGTTGGGGTCGTAGGAACCAAATACTATTTCGGACAGAAAAGATTGATTGTCAGCTAGATTTGCGTCGGGTTGTGTTGGATTGATGCGGGCATAAGCCGTTACGAGGCTGCTTATGGGCGTTCCGACCGGGACTTTTACGTTTATGACAATTTGGCCATTTGAAAAAGCATCGAGGTTTTGAAGGTTCCAAAAAAGGGTGTCGCCAATGGCGCCGTCCGGGGCTGGGAAGGCCGATTGAAATTCCAAGGGCGCATTCGCCACAAAATAAATCATCCCATCGGAATCGGCCGTGCCCAGGTTGGCATAACTGAGGTAAATATTTTCATGAAACCCGGGACGGAACACCGTCACATTGGTCAGATCAACCTGCAAGTCAGTGATGTCGGGCGGGAAATAGAGGCCGAAGTTTTTGCCCGTTTCAGTAGTGGTCACATTGTAAAATTCCGGGTTGGGGATGACCCAGGGAGCGGGCTTTTTCACGCGCAGCGTGTCGTTGTTGAGGTCGGCAAAAAGCGCATATGTGCCGTCGGCGACGGAAGTGGCAAATGAGCCGCTGCCAGCCTGGACGATCGCGCCTTTGTAGGGAGGTTCGCCGGGGTCTTGCTGGCCGTTGTTGTTGTCGTCTCGCCAGACTTTGCCATCGAATTGGGCAAGGTTGATGGATGCGAGAGAGCGTTTCCAAAGCGGCAAACCACTATTTTCCGAATCAAGGAGGATGTAGCCGTTGTGGATGATTAGGCTTTCGTTGTAAAAATAGGTGAATGGCAAGTTGGCACTTATGTCAAACCATTGGTCATTCAATCCCAGGCTTAAATAAATGCCATCATCCGCAATCACGACCACTACATTGCCATCAGAGATCAAGTAATCAGCACCCATAGGATAGCCAAAACTATTCAAAAGGTTGTTGCTTATTTTACTGAAAGTCAGCCCGTTATTGCTGGAAACCATGATGGCGTTATAGTCATACGCAAACAAATGGACGCCATCTGAATGAAACTTTACATCGCCGCTCCACTGCGCCAAATTACTCAGCCCAGCACCCACCGACTGCCAGGTAACCCCGCCATTTTGCGAGCGGAACAGGCCGATGTAGCCGCGCCATTCAAACAAATAGTCGCCTTTCGCGACAATCTCAAGAGCGCTGCTTGTCGTGCCGCCCGTTGGAGCCCAGTGAAGGCCATTATCCGTGGACTCGTAAATAGTAGCGGGACTGCCATTCCAGCTGTCATACTCGAACATGTAAAAATGGGCGCCTTCAGACAAAAGTTTATGAGAAATCCCGGGCGTAAATTGAACGCCAATGGCTTGCCAGTGACGAAGATCCCCCACCGATCGATAGAGCTTCTGGTCATAGTCAGTGGCAAAAAAGTTGCCGTTATGCGCCGTATAAGGGAAACCCAAATTATTGGCATCTACTAAAGGACGAAACCAAGTGGCCCCATCATCTTCAGAGGCAGAACCTACTAGCCCCAAATAATTGCCAAGCTCATAAAGTCTTCCCAGATCAAAAAACGAAGAAGGCTCCCCCCCAATGCCCGTATTCCGCACTTCCCAATAATTGCCGCCGTCGGTGGAGCGTACAATTCCGACAGAGGTGGCAAGCATGGTCGTGCCCCCGTTTTTAGCAAGCATGAAAACGGTGGCATATGCCTCATCGAGCATATTAGAAAAGGTTTTCCAAGTATTACCCCCATCAGAAGAGTATAAAAAAGAATTGCCATTGCTTGGATAAGCACGGAAAAACCATTGCCCGGACTGCCAAAACACACCATAGGTTTGACTCCCCGAGTACACAAGCGACCAAGTTGCGCCATTATTGACCGAACGTTGAAGGCCGGCTTCGGTACAAAGCATGATGGTATCGCCGTGGATAGCGAGCCCTTTGGCTCTGTGACCTTCAAACACCAGATTCCAGGTGTTTCCTTCGTCTGTGGAGCGCAGGAGGGAATCCTTTACGGCCACCCAAACTTCATTGCCATTCACTTGCATGAGCAGCGTGTTGGGATAGTAAAGCTGACCTAAATTGAGTACCGGAACAGGTGTGTCGGGGGCGGCTTTGTTGTATCGGTACACCGCGCTAAAGGTTTCAAACAGTATATAATTGTCAGTGACCCCAATCCCATCGGGATACACCAGACCGGCAGGGAGTTGGTTGCTAAGCAAATCCCATGTCATTCCCTGGTTGCTACTCCGGTAAAGCCCTTGGCCATAAGCGATCGCAAAGACATCATTGCCGAATTGGGTTATTGCCGTAGCATAGCTGGTGTTAATATCCAGGGTTTTTGACCATGAAAGCCCATCATTGGTAGAACGGTACAAACCTGTTTCACCCAGTGCTACCCAAATCCCTCCCATGTTGAGGATGTTCGTAATATTCTCATCGCCCGGGGCAGGCAGAGATTCCCATTGAGCAGGCAGCATTTGTGCTGAAAAAAGCATCAAAGTGATTACGAAAAATCGGAAGACGGAGTTTCGGTTGGTCATTTTATTAGATTTTGGATTGGTGATAATAAAGAGATTGACGCACAGAGGGGGCATCGGGTTGGGCTATAGTATTACATTCGCTTTTAAAAGCCGGGACACCCAACCGAATGCTCCAAATGATCGTTTTTCATACACGCTCCTTTCCCTAAGAACCCTCACCTGCCCGGAACGCTGTTTCAACCTCTACCCTATTATTAAACTTTTTAAAACATAACCCTGCCATGAGCCTTTCACTACGCCTGCTTTTGCCGCTTTCTCTTGTTTTTTTCTCTTCCATGTTACTTCAGGCCCAATGGGCAAAAACCAATGGACTGCCCGGCGGCGAGGTAGGCAATTTTCTGCATTATGGCGATACTATTTTAGCCGATGCAGGCACTGATCTTTATTTCTCTGCGAATCACGGGCAAACCTGGTCGCCCATTTCAACCGCTACAGAGGTTTCGCTTTATGAATCGGATGCTGATGGGCACAATATTTTAGCAAGGGAGTATGATCCTGCCAATGCTTATCGCTTGGTTCGCTCGGACGATTTTGGGCAGACCTGGCATCCCGTTTTATCCGTAGACACCCTGCTCTTTTATGAGTCTTTTTTGGCCTTTGGATATGTCTATGGCGCTGATTATCAAGGGATTTACCGGACCAACAATGACGGCGCGACGTGGGAATACACCACTACCCGCCCCATCAACGACATACAATTTGACGGCCAGCGCATCACGGGTTCAAGTTGGCCCTATATCCTGCAATCCAGCGATGAAGGCTTTACCTGGGACACGCTCCTCCAGGTCTCCGGCAACGTCATTGACCTACTCCAGCATGAAAATCACCTTTTTGCGTTTATGCAAAATGCCCAACAGGGCTGCTATGCCTCCAGCGATTATGGGCAGAGCTGGCAGCATTATACCGGTACTGCTTTTAACCAATTTACCGAGTTCTTTTGGCACAACGGAAGCATTTTTGGGCTACATGGCAACGATATTGTTCAATCGCCGAACCTTGGCCAAACGTGGATAAATGTTCCTTTCCCGGTGGACAACCAATATTATGCCCTAACAGGCATTTCGACTGGAAATGCGATCCTGATAGGCGGCTTGAATTTTGACGAATCCAACGATATACTGCGCAGCACAGACGGTGGCGATTCTTGGTTTCCTGCCGATTTTGGTATCCTGGCTGCTTCGGGCAAACTCCGGTCTATCGGCAGTAAACTCTTCGCCGCCGGCATAAGCGGTATTTTCCAATTGGATGGCGATGGCATTAACTGGACAAAGCAAAACCTGGTTTTCACGCCGCCACAGTATGGATATGGCGGATTTTCAGATTATATTCAATCTGGCGACAATTTGCTTTTCTGCAAGGGCGGCACGCCACAGGTTTCTTTAGACGGCGGTTTGTCTTGGTATGAATCCTTTGTGCCCACTCAGTTTTCATCCCCAGATATTTTTGCTCTTGAAGCCTTGGGGGACAAGGTTCTTGGCTTTAGCGAAAGCTTCGATTTCAATGCCTATTTTATCTCCGAGAATAACGGACTTACCTTTATGACCATCGAAAGCCTTTATGCCCAATATCAAGCCCAAATATTGACCCTCGACGTAGACCAAGGGAAAGTTTTTGCACTTACATACGACAATCAAATTTTTCGATCAGACGATGGTTGCAGCAATTGGACCTTACAGGTGGGCTCCATTCCAACAGATTCCCTGGGGCAATGGGGGATACTGGACGCCCGTTTGATGGTTCGCGGAAATGTGATGCTCATAATGCCCGACAGCTACCAAAAGAGAATGCTGTTCTCCAAAGATGCAGGGCAAACCTGGACCTTCATCAACCTCGCCACGGCTGGTTTGCCTTTTGTCTATGCTCCGTTGGACCTTTTACAAGTTGGCAACAACCTCGTCGCCGCCACCGAAAACGGCATTTTCCGTTCACAAAACGATGGGACGGACTGGTTTGACTGGAATAACGGCATTTCCCTCTATAACATCACCAACCTGGAAGTGCACGACGGCTACCTATGGGCAGGAACACGAGGCAGCGGCATCTGGAAGCGCTCGCTCGACGAACTTGGGATGAAGCCAATAGCGGGCAAGGTATATTTTGACGAAAACGGCAATGCCCAACAAGACCCAAATGAGCCAAACCTCAGCAATGTGGTGGTGCAATCCCTGAGTACTCAGGCCTACACCAACTCCCGGCCCGACGGCAGCTACGACCTACTTTCCAACCTCGGTCAGGAACAGGTAAAAGTACACCCACCCAAACCTTATTGGCTTGCTACGCCTGGCACACAGACTGTATCCGTGCCAAGCGCAGGGGTTGATTTTGCCATGAGCCTCGATCCTGCTGCCAAAGACCTTTCAGTGGAACTGACGAATGTATCTGTGTTGCGCCCTGGCTTCGTGACAAACTACCTGCTCAATTGGCGCAACGCTGTTCCTATTGCAGCAACAGACGTTTCGCTGACGCTTACCTATCCGACCGATTTGCTTGATCTGCTGGAATCCATACCCGCACCCGGCAACCAGGCTGGTGGAACGCTTACCTGGTATCTTGGCGACCTTGCCCCGGAATCTGTGGGAAATGTCCTGCTGCGCTTCAAAGTGCCCATTCCTGTCGCAATCGGCACAGAAGTCTGCGCCACGGCAAGCATCAGTCCACTCAGCGGCGACCTTGCCCCTGATGACAACACCCGTGAACGCTGCGCCACCGTGGTCGGCTCTTACGATCCCAACGACAAACAGGCAGAGCCTGCTGACTTTCTTACCCTTGCACAACTGGCTGCAAACGAACCGATTACCTACACCATCCGTTTTCAAAACACTGGTAACTACCCCGCTACCTTTGTCCGCATCACTGACACCTTGCAGCAATCTTTTGACCCGGCGAGTTTTCAATTTTTATCCTCCTCGCACCCTTGCACCTGGAGTTTGCGCGGCCAGGGGGAAGTAGAATTCTTTTTCAACAACATCGAATTGCCGCCGGTCACCACCGACGAGCCGGGAAGCCACGGTTTTGTGAAATATAAGGTCCACCCGCGTCAAAATTTGCCGCATGGTTCACCCTTGCGCAACACCGCGCACATATTCTTCGACTTTAACGCCCCGGTGGTCACCAATACCACCGAAACACTGGCAGGTTTGGTGAAAACAACGGAGGTGTCTGATCAAAATCAATTGCTTCAACTTACCCCCAACCCGGCAAGTCATTTTGTCCGTGTCAAAACGGGTGCTCAGCCGGGCAAACTTATCTTACAGGATGCTTTGGGGCGTGTTGTAATGCAGCAAATTGTGGAAAACCGAGACACGGAATTTTCCGTTGAAAATCTGCCACAGGGTGTTTATCAGGTCATTTTTATGCGAGAAAAAATGATGTTGAATGCGTCCTTGGTAATCCATCGTTAGGAGCGAAAGTTGGAAATTGATTTTCTGACTATCCGCAAACATGAGTCATGTTTTAGAGCGTGAACCTGAATTCCGTTTTAGGTTCCAAATTACCCGCTGGAAGCAATGCCCAAAAATGTGATTGGATTTCAGGTATGCTCACCTGCACCTTTGCAGTGCCCTGGTTTACAGGCAAGCTGCTCCGTTATTATGTTATACATCCTACATTGCCAATCCTGCGACAATTCCCGGAATAAACCTGTTCGGAGCTGATCCATAGTGAATCACTATCGCCCTACTTTCGGGGCAGGGATTTTCTTGCCCGGTTTGTGCGGTTTTTTAGAAGGGGAAACCGGCAGATTGGCTTGAATTTCCCTTTTTTTGACCCTTGATTTGGGGACATTGAACTTATAAAACAACCAAGGGTCCAGCCCATTGTCCAATAATCCAACATCCAAATTCAAAATTATTTACCCACTATTTTCATACTTATGAGAATGCTGTCCTTACCCTCTCCTCTCTTTGTTGCCCTGCTTTCCCTCACATTTTCAAGTCATGTCATTGCACAACAGCATCCTGTGGTGCAATGGAAGGCTGCGAATATGCGTGAAGCCCTCACACTGCCCAGAGGCACTTCGACCGTGACGATCTGCGGGCTTGTACCTGGAAATTTGTATAAATTGATGGCAGTGCCAAAGGAACAAGGGCAAAGTGGAGCATTTGAAATTGCACCTGCGCCGGCGCTGTCATTGGGAACGAGCAGTTTTGCTTTTATTCGGGAAAGAAATAATGAGGTAAGTTTTGCCGCACCTGCATCCTGTGTGGACATTCAGATAAACACAATGGACGAAACTCCAAACGGGTTTACTTCATTGTACCTTTCTATCGCGAACGAGACCGATAAGGATCCCAGTGTAGCTTTTAAAAAAGGGCCTGAAAACGCTGATCAGGCCGTGCTGCAGGTTCAAGGCGGAATCAGTCCGGAAGCATTGGTAAAGGACGTTCTGGTGGGTGGCGGTTGTTTTCAGATCAGCAATGTGAACTTCATTGGGGATAACGAACAAATCGGCAAATTCTCCAATGGTTTCACAAATATTGGATTCGAAAGCGGGGTCATTTTAACAACCGGTAGAATTCAAAATGCGATCGGGCCGAATAATTCAAATGGATTGGGCGGCGCGAATTTTGGCGACAGTTCCTCGGACCCGGATCTGGAGAGTCTGACCACTGGAAGCGTGAACGACAAATCAGTGCTGGAATTCGACTTTGTGCCGACACAGAATCAGGTATTCTTCGAGTTTGCTTTTGCATCGGAGGAATATTGCGAGTATGTGAATTCACAGTTCAATGACGTATTTGGGTTTTTTATCTCGGGCCCGGGCATTGTCGGCACCAAAAACATCGCGTTGATTCCATCGACCAATATTCCGGTGACCATCAACAACGTCAACCATCTGGTAAACAACAATTTATATACGCACAATACGCCCGTTACCGGGAATAATTGCGGCATACTACCCGCTTTTGGCCCTGCGGTCCTCGAACTCGAATACGATGGCTTTACCAAAAAAATGATCGCCATCGCCAATGTTATCCCTTGCCAGCAATACCATATCAAACTGGCCATCGGCGACGTGGGCGATTATATTTTTGATTCCGCAGTATTCCTCCGCGCCAATTCATTCGATGCAGGCGGCACAGTACTGGCCTCCCCGGCTTACCCCGGCGGTTTCGGATCGGCCTACGAAAATTGTGATGCCGGCAACATCCGCTTCACCCGGGGCAGCAGCAATATAAACCTGCCGCTGGTCATTAATTTCACGGTGGCGGGCTCCGCAACACCGGGGGTCGACTACGTTCCGATCACCAGTCCGGTAATAATTCCGGCGGGTCAGACGGAATTGCTGGTACCGGTAACCATCATCCCTGATCTCCTCCCGGAAGGCCCGGAGAACATCCTGCTGTTGATTCCGAACGCCTGTTCCTGTTCCCAGGGGACGGTAGAGTTTGTGATCAACGACAGACCAACAATGACCTTAGATGCTCAGGATCAAGTTCTTTGTGCCGGTGAAACTGCCACACTTCAGGCCACGATTTCAGGCGGATTACCCGGCTATAGTTATCTCTGGAGCACTGGTGAAACCAGCGCCAGTATCAACCCAACCACTACCGGCGCGTATACACTAACCGTAACGGACGCTTGCGGCGGATCGGCAAGTACGGCCTTTGAAATGGTCTTTACAGACTGTAGCTGCAACGCTGAAACGTTTCTGAAGACCCTTGAGGCGCCTGGTGGTCTCAGTGGCGACCTTGTGCATGGCTTTGCCATTTACGACAGCGGAGACGGCAACTTATACGTAACAGGTTCGAAGCATGATAGTGCGCTGATCGTCAAGATGGATCCGGCAGGCATTGTGATCTGGACGCGTACGTTTGACGTGAAACCAAACAGACATGACCGTATTTCTGAGATGATCATAGACACCGATGGAATGATCGTTGGTTGCGGACAAAGTGGGGAGAATGAGTCGGATGTCACGGGCTTCGTCTTCCGGTATAACCCCAATACAAACACCATGCAATGGATCAATACCTATGGCCTTGAGTTCCCACAAGTATATGGTCTTATGGAGCTCCCCAATGGAAATTATTTGGTGTACGACCATCCAAACACTCCAATTTTCGACCTGCGCTTACTCGAGATAACCCGAAGCGATGGCGCGATTGATATGGGTAGCCAATTGAGCCAAAAATTAAGGCTTGGCAATCCAAGTAATCTGAACAGCGCGACGATATTTGACGGTAAGATTTACGGTGTGGGCCAATTTGCCAATGGAAACGGTTTTAATACGGTCAGACACGCACTGACCCGAATTGATCTCAACACGGGGAATGTGGATTGGGTGCGTCTCAGCCATGTGGCGCCTGGTCAGAATGCCCGGCTTACTGGTATGGACTTGTTGATAGAAGACGAGCATATCATATCCACAGGATTTGGCAACGAGACGAGCGCCAACTTTACCCAGAACCAAATTTTTCTACAAAAAAATGATTTGAATGGAGACCTCATTTGGGTAAAAAGATTCAATATACCAGAAGCCGTCACCGCGTCAGTAGAAGAATTGGTAAGTGTACCCGATGGATTTATTCTGTATGCGCGGGGCAGAATTGTGCCAAGTGATCTTTATCTCCTCAAAACAGACAAGAATGGTGAGCTCCAATGGTCCAAAAAGATCGATTTTGGTCTCAGTGACTTTGTAGAAGCGCTTTCGCATTTCCAGTCACAGATCATGGTCAGAGGCGATCGGTTGTTCTTTATTGGCACCACACACACTCCAGGCACCTCCTATGAGGCATTGGTGGTCAAAACTACCCTGGAGGGCACACTCGACGGCAATTGTGATTTTATTCAGCCCGTTTTTGTAGAAACCAGCGATGTGACCAATCCGGTGAATCTTGCCGTTGATCTGCTGAAAGTGCCTTTTAATGAACAAATCTCCACGATGGTCCTGGCACCAACAAGCACCCATTTGTTGGTAGAAAGCCATTGTGAAGTCTTTGTCAATGAGCAAATTGACCTCAGTTTCTGCGTTGGCGAATCCGTTACGATTGACAGCGTAGTGTATGTACAAGACACAACCTTTTCGATAGATATCCCTGGTAGTGGCGGTTGCGATACTTTACGGACTTATACCATCACCTCCCTTCCCTTCCAGACCCGCTCGGAAAGCATCTCGTTTTGTCCGGGCAGCTCCGTTACCCTTGGCGGACAGTCGTACAATCAATCCGGGACGGTCCTGGATACCATTCCGTCCGTCACGAGTGGCTGCGATACCATCGTGACTTACCAGCTGACGCTTTTGCCACAACCCACTCGATTGGAGACGATTACGTTTTGTCCGGGCGAGACCATCACCCTGGGCGGCAATGCCTATACCCAGCCTGGCACGGTCGTTCTTGATCTGGCCTCCAGCACCGGCGGCTGCGATACCATTGCGACCTACACCTTACAGTTCGGCACACCAGCGCCTTCCAATGTCAATATCACTTGTCCGGGCGCCATTACCATTGGTCAACCGGGCGGCAGCGGTGGAGCAGTGGTGGATTACCCCCAACCCACGGCTTCGAGCGACTGCATTTGTCCCGGCATTGCGCTGAACATGACCAGTGGTCTGCCTTCTGGCAGCAACTTCCCGGCGGGTGTGACTGCAGTTTGTTTTACTGCCAAAGACAGTTGCGGTCAGACGAAATCCTGCTGTTTTAATGTCACCATCCAGGAAGACGATGCCTGCGATACCAAGGTGGCCGGCTGTGTGAAATACGAGCTCCTGACCATTACGGAGGACGCGGGTAAAAACAGGACCTACAGGATCCGCGTGACGAATAATTGTTCCAATAAACTCCTTTATACCGCCATTCAAATACCCGATGGCATGGAAGCCATGGAACCTGACAACTTCACGGTCTACACCGCACCCTCCGGCAATACCTACCGGGTGCGCAACCCAAACCATTCGCCACAACATTCGATACGCTACTCCTCTATTTCAGACAGTATCCATAACGGCGAATCGGACATTTTCAAATACACCTTGCCGGCACAGGCCAATGTAACTTTCATTAATGTGGTGTCGCGGCTGGAAACCTATCTTTATCTGAGCGCACACCTCAATACCTTCTACTGTCCGATTGGAGTGACCCTTACGGGCGACCAGCCCAATGAGGAGCGGAATGAGGATTTGGCTGATTTCACCAGGTTGTCCAACTCAGCCGGGCTCATCCTTTTCCCCAATCCGACGTCCGGCGAACTTTTTGCCGACTTCTCCTGGTGGCAGGGCGAACTGTTGCATATTCAGGTGATGGATAGCCGTGGACAGCGGGTGCAACAACTGGAACTTCTGGCTGGAAACGATGTTCAGTCCTTGGATTTACCGGTTGAATTGCCCGGTGGACTGTATTTTCTGGAGGTTTTGACCGAGCGTGGCGAAAAACACACAGGGCGTTTTGTGATTCAGCGGTAAGCGAAACAAAAATATCTTGAAGCACTGGTAACGCGTCTAATCCTTTGAGTGTTAGGCGTGTTCCCAGTGTATTGAAAAGAAATTATAAAAATCTTTTCAACAGGCTTTGTCAAACGGGTTAGGTCGTAATATCTTTGCGGCCCATTTTGGATAGGTGGGTGAGTGGCTGAAACCACCGGTTTGCTAAACCGACGCACGGGTTAAACTGTGCCCCGGGTTCGAATCCCGGCCTATCCGCGGTTTGGTGAGTGGTTGATTAGTATCTTAGTTCATTGGTTTTCAACCATTTATTAAAATACCAATCACCAATAAACCAATCACATTTTCGGGATGTAGCGCAGCCCGGTAGCGCACCTGCTTTGGGAGCAGGGGGTCCCAGGTTCGAATCCTGGTATCCCGACAGAGAGTGAGTCAGCAATGGCTCACTTTTTTTATTGGTGCATTCCGTACAAATGGAGTTTTCATTAGATGGCCTTGATTGTATACAAAACAAGAATGAGGGAGTTGGAATACCACGCAGGGTGGAAAACCACCCTTCTTAGCTGGAATAATTGGTTTAACTCTTGGTATATATTAATATTGCGCTGAAAATCTGTTCTCCAACTTAACCAGATAAAACTACTTCAGCTTGTCTTAAATTACTCCTGAAACATAAAGCAAGACAAAAAAACAAGCCGGATGCCAAAAGCACAATTTTGGGTGAGATAAATAATAAATCATGGCAACAAAAAAGAAAAGTGGCCCAACTCTTTCGGTCAACAACTTGGCGCAAATCCAGGATTGCACTGTTGAGTTTGGTGATTTCACATTGATTGTGGGCCCTCAAGCAAGTGGCAAGAGTATTTTTCTCCAATTGTTCAAATTGCTGGTAGATCGCAACCAGATTTTTGAGACCCTGGAAAAACATGCTTATTCATGGGGAAGCAAAGATTTTCCGCGATTACTCGATTTATACTTTGGTGAATCCATGTCTGGTATCTGGAAAGAAGAAACCAAAGTAATTTGGAACGAAAAGGTCCAAACAAAAACTTCAATCTTAAACAGGCAG
>JAUSMG010000157.1 GCA_030645295.1 Saprospiraceae bacterium
TTCACCACCACCCATTGGGTTTGAGCCAGGCCTTCACTGCCTTGCAGCACCACACGGTAGCTGCCAGAAGCGAGTTTGGTGGCGTTCATGATCACGCGATGATCGCCCGAAGTGAGTTCGCCAAGCAGTTGCGACTGAACGAGTGCGCCCTCGGCGCTGTATACGCGGAGTTCGATGTTTTGTGCCGTTTCGAGTCCGAAACGAACCTCTGCGTAGTCGCGGGTTGGGTTTGGCACAAGGTTGAATGCGCTGAGCGTCAGTTCTTTCGTACCGACTGTGGTGTTTACATTTACATTATCGATGTAAAGGTTGTTGCCATAGCCGCTCTCTGCTACAAAACGGAGGAGCACATCGGACAGGCCGTTGTAGGCGGAAATATCAATTTCGTTGTTTTCCCATTGACTGGCCGTCGGAACGAAGGCGGCAGTTGTATTGGGCGCCGTGGCGAGTTGCTGATTTTGCTTGAAGAACAGCGTTTCCCAGTTTTCACCACAATCCGCTGAGATCTCTACGCTCATACCATCCCAAAATGAAGCATCATATGCGGCATAGGCATGGTCAAAGGTAAGCGTAGAAGCGCTTGTAGCAGTGCTCATATCAATCTTAGGCGTCACCAAAAAGGAGCGCTCACCCTGAGGAGCGATAAACAAGCTACACCGTGCAGAACGGCTGCTGGCGGCGCCGGCATTGGTAGCGAGTTTCCAGTTGTAGGCAGAAGCGCTGGCATCATTGAGCCAACCTGCTGGCGGAAATGCTGCACTTTGGAAGGCATTCGTGAATGGAAGCGATTGGGCTGTACCCATGGCTGCTGTAACCTTGATGATGGTGCCGGTAGAGCCCAGGTTGGTCTGGATGCCCAGATTCGAGCCTAAAACGCCCACTTCAATGTTTACCACTCCACTGTTGTTGATCACAATACTCGTGAGTGTCACCGTTTCGGATTCCCCTGGAGCGAGATCGCCCGTCCAGTCCAATACGATCCATGCACCGGTACCTTGACGATAGCGCAGCTGTGCTGAAGTAAGATTCTCTGTGCCGGTATTGGTCATGGTAAACGAAGGCGAAAAGCCTGGAGCACAAGCAAAAACCTTCTCTGCAAGGATCTCAACGTTGTCGTCCACGATTCCAGGAACCAATGGCTCAGAGCGACCCGACTGATACACTTCTTTGGTGCCATCGTTTTGCAGAAATGCAGCGACGCTCATCTGGTTCAGGTCGTAAAAGTGAGCAAGCTTCCAGGAGAAGGAATAGTTTTTGGTTTCTCCAGCCGCAAAATTGCCTGTAGCGGTACCTGTCGCATTGGGCAACATTTTACGCATGATCTGATAAAAATCCTTCTCTCCGTTAGAGCCCGGAGCAGTATTAAAAACGATCTCGTCTTCAACCACAGCCACACGGAGGCGGAGGTTGCCCGTAAGCGCAGCATCGGAAGTCACAGACACATTGATCAAAACCGAGTCAATGGTGGCATTGATTGCGTGGGTCACGTTAATCGTTACCGGCGTCAGGTTGTTATAGGCATTTTGAATAGAAGTAGCCGTCATTTGGGACAGCGGGAACACTTCAAGTGTGCCATTTTGGCGACCATTGGGAACACCATTTACACCGTAGTAGTCAACACGCGGCTGCACATCAGCCTGCGTTTGGACGTTCATTGGGTCAAATCCCGGCCAGTTCGTCTGGTACTTGATAGGGGTCAGGTATTGGATGTTGGCTGCAACGACCGTGTTGAAACCTGGGTTTTGCGAAGCGCAAGGTCCGCAAGAAGCGTTTGTGAACTCCTCGATGAGTACACGACGTTTGTGCTGTGCTGATACAGCGAATGAACAGATAAGGGCGAGAGCAAGGATGGATAACCTTTTCATCATGTTTAGCAATTTAATAGTTGGTGAAAAACGTTCGCAAATGTAGCCATCCCTGCAAGCCTCCCAATCTTTTTGGTCAAAATTGTCGCCGGATGGCATTCAACTTGGTCTAATATTTGGTTATTTGCCAGAAACTCTTTCTTTTAGAACAATTCTATCCCGCTTTTACAAGGGAAAACAAAAATCCCCCCGGCTTCGCAACGCAAACCGGGGGGATTAAAAATTTTAGATGCGTGGGGACAAGTCCCGTGCCCTACCGCCGTGCGTGGGTCTTACGATCCCGCACTTAGGTGGGCGGGGGCTAGCCCCGCGCCCTACTTCGCCTGGATCATCTTCTTCGTTGCAGAGTCGGTAGAAGTCTCCAACTTGTAGTACAGCATGCCGGTGGTGTTGATCAGCGCGCGATCAAGCACGATCAAGTTCTCCCCTTGAGCAAACTGGCCTTTCTGCTGGTACACTACGCGGCCTGTCTCATCGTGAACCGACAACGTTGCTTCTGCTGCTTCTGGAAGGAAGAAACCGATGAACGTGCGGCTAACGAATGGGTTAGGCTGATTCTGGTACAGTTCAAATCCAATGCTTGAAATTGTTTTGCCGTCAAAACGGAATGCGATACCGAGACGCGTCATTCCGTCATTAGGCGTCAATGGGTCATTGACTGCGTATGCTTCAGCTCGTGTGATGGAACCCGAAACGCCCAACATTTCGCTCAACTTGCCCGATTTCTCCGCGCGGAAACGCAGGGTGAATTCCTGGCCATCATTGATCGAAACCGTCACCGCATCTTCGAATTTACCAAAATTATTCGCGCTCACGTGTTCACTTTCGGTCAGGCCTGTCATTTCCAATCCTTTCAAAGTCATGGTGAACTGGAATCCCTGTAATGTCTGAGCAGATTTGAACGTCACGTCGAAGGTTTCTCCTGCTTTCACCTCGCGGTCGGCAATATCGAAAAGAGCTGTGCCACTGGTGCGTTCCTCCGCTTGCATCGAGGCGTTGGCTACTGAGGAATAATTCACGTCCCCAACTTTGACCGCCATGAAATCTTCGTGCATGTGGCTGGTCATTGCAGCGGCCACCGAAATGGATTCGGGGAAGGAGCTCTCAAACGGATTGCTGGGATTCGGGAAGCTGAAGGAATGGTCTACAAAACGCCAGGAATTGTTGTTCGGCAGCGCGGTGTAAATGCCCAGTATCAGTTTCCTGATCTCCACAATGTCGAAGGTCGTGATGGATCCCGATTTATTTGCATCCGCAGCGATCATTTTGTACGGAGAGTCTAGCGGTTCAATGGCAAGAATATGCTTAGAGATCAACACCAGGTCGTAGGTCGTCACGCCATTAAGCGGGTTGTCGTTTTTCTCTGGCACGATCGTGAAAGTAGCGTCGATCGGCACATTGTTCATTACCTGATACACACCGCCGGCATCTGAGAGATCAAAGAATGAATACGGTGGCGAAAAACTGCTCGTGCCCACAATTTGTACTGTTGCTTCTTCCACACCATCGGTCATTTCCGTCTCCAGTTTGCCCGCCACATTGATGTGATCGATCGAGGGGCAGTTGCCCAGATTGTCCTGGACGATGAGGTATGTTTCGCAGTAATCAGCATTGCCTGCCCCATCGATTGCCCAGATTTCTACACATTGCGTGCCGAGTTCAGCGCAAGTAAACGTAACCGATGTTTGAACCGAGCCGTCAGGGTTAAGCGGGAATCCAAGTCCGGTACCACACTTTCGGATGCCGATCTTCAATTGCCCCGCCGGGGTACAATTGTCTTCTGTATATTGCAGGAAGTCAGAGGCCCAGAGCTGGATCATACCTGTAGGCATAATGTTCGCAGAGAGGCCATTGATGCATACTACGGTGGGGGCTTTGCAATCTTTTATAGTGAAATTGTATTCGCAGAAGGCCTCGTTACCACAGCCATCCCTGAGGATCCACTTGATCTTGTGCGTACCGTGCGGGAATTCCGGAATGGTATAGGTATTGGGGAGTTGAAGGGTATTCCAACGCACAGAAAATGTGCGTTTCGTGCCATTTGCGCTCGACTGCTGCAACAAAGAGAATTGGTAGTTCTGATTGAGCGGCAGACCGCGGTTGTCAAACTGGCGCGCAGTTCCACCGCCGAAGTTGGGCGTGTTGGCATTGTCAAAATAGACCACTCCGGGAGTAGGCGGGTTTAGACTAATCACCACT
>JAUSMG010000282.1 GCA_030645295.1 Saprospiraceae bacterium
AGGATTGACCCGGGTGGTTGGCTCATTTCTGAATATTTGCCAACATCGCGCTATTCTTTCCAATGAAGTCCGCATATTTGCACGTTATGGATTTTGAGACCGACCCACAGATTGTTCCGAACGACGCTCCCGAACACAAAAACTGGAAGTTCAAGGAGCTAAAGATCTATTCGTCCACCGAATGGCTGGCCGACAATAAGAAAAAATATCGTCAGGTGTTCGACCGCCTGGAGACCTCCTATATCTATGCCGAACTCTCGTTTCACAACAAGCAGTTCGACCTGGACGATTGGGAGGTAAATGTAGAACTTCGCTGTTACACCGTCAAAAAACAACGAAAAGAACTCTGCATACTGCCTTTTCAGCGTAAAGTCAGCAAATTTGATCCCATCGGTTATATCCGCGAAGGATGGGGCAACAAGCAGGAGGGAGTATTTTGGAAAAAAGGCGCCTACGTCTGGGAAGCCTGGATCGAAGGCGAAAAAGTGGGCTCTAAAAACTTCTTTGTCGAGGATGCCGGTCGCCCCATAAGTCGTGGCGACAATCCCTACTGTAAAATAACTTCCCTCAAAATGTACGAGGGTCCCTACGACGATACCCCTGAATTTGACCGCAACTACCTCAAACGTTTTCATGACGAAGAAACCCGCTATGTATACGCGGAGTTGATGCTCAAAAACGTCCTGCTCAGCAAGGCCTGGCAGTGCGAGGTGTTCATCAAATTCTACAACAATGCCCGTGAACTCAAGGGTCAGGTGGTGCGCCTGCACAGTGTTCAAAAAGGCGATGACGGCGTAAAAATTACCGCAGGCTGGGGCTCCAATGTGAAGGGCTCCTGGCGGCGCGACCGATACACCGCAGAGGTCGTGTTCATGGACCAAACCCTGGCCGTCATGCCGTTTGATGTGGGTGAGGAATGGGATTTCGGAACGCACCCGGTCTATTTACCCGAAAAAGGCCTGCAAGTTTTTCTCGAACCCGAGCCGGAAGACACGGAGACTTTTGAGGAAGTTCTGGTAAAGCTCGATGCACTCATCGGTCTTGCCGAAGTGAAAGTAAAAGTTCGCGAACACGCGCAATACATTCAGTTCCTGCAACTTAGAAAAGAAAAAGGTTTTGCCGAAAAAGACGGCATAAACGTGCATTCCGTTTTCAGTGGCAACCCTGGTACGGGCAAAACCACCGTAGCCAAAATGATGGGTCGCCTCTACCGAAAGATGGGGTTGCTTACCAAAGGCCACGTCCACGAAGTAGACCGCTCCGATCTGGTAGGGGAATACATCGGCCAAACGGCGCCCAAAGTCAAGGATGCCATAGAAATGGCACGGGGTGGTGTGCTTTTTATTGATGAAGCTTATGCACTCGCCCGCAGTCCCGAAGACAGCAAGGATTTTGGCCGCGAAGCCGTCGAAATTCTGGTGCGCGAACTCTCCAATGGTCCCGGCGACCTGGCCATCATCGTAGCAGGCTACCCCAAGGAAATGAAAACTTTCCTCGACTCAAATCCCGGTCTTCGGAGCCGGTTCAAGCTCAGTTTTGAGTTTGCCGATTACTTGCCGCAGGAATTGGCCCAGATTGCGGAATACGCAGCCAAAGAAAAAGAAGTCGCGCTGGCCAAGGAGGCAAAAGACCTGATAGATGAGGTTATAACAGAAGCCTTTCGATCCCGTGATCGGGCTTTTGGCAATGCACGTTTCGTTCATGACCTGGTGGACAAAGCCAAAATTCAACTCGGTCTGCGACTCATGGCCATGCCCAATGTGCGCAATCTCAGTCCTGAAGCCCTCACTGTAGTGCTCCGCGAAGACGTGGAAAAAGTGCAGGTTCTCCGCAAAAAAGCACTGCCCAATATCCCCGTCGACGAAAAACTCCTGGCTGCCACGCTCCACGAACTCGACAGCCTTATCGGGATGCAATCCATCAAACGCGACATCCGCGAGTTGGTGGATCTGGTGCGTTTTTACCGCGAAAGCGGCCGCGACGTGTTGGGTCGTTTTTACCTGCACACTGTTTTTGTCGGCAATCCAGGAACGGGAAAAACTACCGTGGCGCGTATCTTGACCAAGATTTATAAAGCCCTTGGGGTGCTCGAACGGGGCCATACCGTAGAAACAGACCGTCAGGGCCTGGTGGCAGGTTTCGTGGGACAAACAGCCATCAAAACTGCCGAACGGATCGAGGAATCCATCGGAGGGGTATTGTTCATTGACGAAGCCTACGCGCTCAGCGCCGCCGCTTCCCGTGGAACTCAGGGCGATTTTGGCGATGAAGCCATCCAGACCTTGCTCAAGCGCATGGAAGATCGGCGGGGCGAATTCTTCGTATTCGTGGCGGGTTACCCGGAAAATATGGACAATTTCTTGAAAGCCAATCCTGGCCTCGCCAGTCGTTTTGATAAGGTGTTGCGTTTTGAGGATTATTCACCCGAAGAACTGCTGGAAATCGCCTTGTATATGTTCCGCCAGGAAAAATACCAGGTGGAAGAAGAAGCACGCGAACATCTGGGCAAGTACATGACCTTCCTGCATCAGTTCCGCGACAAGTACTTTGGCAATGCCCGCACCGTGCGTCAGGTGGTGATGGAAGCCATCAAAAACCAGAACCTCCGTGCTTCAGCCGCCCGTATTGCGGAAGAACCTGAATTGCATACGCTTAAGCTGGACGATGTGGCGACGTTCACGTTTGATAAGGATAAGCTGAACTTGTTTGTGAGAAGGGGGATTGGGTTTGGGCGGTGAGCGGGTGTTCTATAAATAAAGCTAACCGTGACCCGTCACTCCGTTGTTGGTGCGTGAAAACATAACGCACGGCTTGTTCAGCAAATTGCTAACACTAAGGAAGGCGAACCGAACAGTAAACAAACTTTATGACTTGGAAGAATCGCTCAAGGTCTTATGGGGCTTCATTAAAAAAAAGATAATCAATGTGAAAATGGCAGACAGTACATATTTGATTAAATCTCTCATGTAAAATCCTTCAAAACCCAAAGCAGTGAACAGATCACTATTGATCGTCAAGAGAGCGAACACGCAGAGAAATGTGTTAATTGCTTTTTTCATTTTAAAAAATTTAGGAGCGTATAATTCCAAAAGGCAATGATACGCTCCTTTTGTTAAAAACAAGTTAAAATAGAATCGCGCCCCCACTAGCACAAGCTGCGGCATTAAAGCCTTGTTGTATCCGCCTGTCTTGTCCTGCCGGCGTAACTCCTCCACCGTTTGCGTCATCAATTAACGCTGATACCCACCCACCTATGTATCCTAGACAATCTATTTGCAATATGGTCCAAGCTTGAGTAGGTGTATATCCGCTACCTCCTGAAAAACCTATAAACCCTGTTCGATCATGACTAGCCCAGTATAGGGAGGTAGATTTTAAAACATTTAGAGCTCCTATAGCGAGGGTTCCTTGTCCTATTGACCATGTTATTTGATTAAAAGTCGAAAGTAAGCTTTGGCTTTTATTATAAGACAAGACACAAATTTGTGACTTACTCAATCCTGAAACATTTGTTGAGAAAAATACCACTAAGCTGTCAATAAAATTTAACTCAGCAGTTGAAAGATTTGACGTTATTACGCTTGTATGTCTTACCCAATTCAAATAGGCTAAGTGCTTCGAAATATCTCCCAAGATTTCGGAATCAAACCTTTCTGCAAGAGAGTCTCGTGCCATTTGTTCATAACTCGTTGAAAAATCTAATTCTTCTGTATCTTCAAAAAAATTAGACAAATTGTATAGTAAACTGTCGGCTAATTCCGAATTGCTTTCAAAGGATTGGGTAAAATCAAAATTTAATCTAAGATTTTCTAATCCTGAATTATGTAAACTTCCAGCTGCCGCAGCGAATTCCAAAGATGTTGTCCGATCATGTGCAGTTGCGTTTGAAAAAGAGGGATTAGAAAATGCGTTTTCTTTCCCACAACTCATATAAGTTAAGAAAAAGAATAACAAGATTGCTGAAGAAACAAATTTTAGTTTCATGATTTAGAGAGTAATTAGTTAAAAGTGACGAAATTAAGAGAGTCAGATCATGATAGTAAGTTTTTCAGTTGAGACACGCAGAAGCATCCTAGTTGGTTTTTGAACGGATTCGGTATTGTGCAGCCAATCATAAGTGGCAACACATAGGTCTAAATAGTGCTTACTCGCCCTTGAAAGGTCAAAAAATTGCGCAAGCCCTGCCAAAACCCCTCTATGGTGTTGGAATGCCCTTCGTTGATCCCGTCTCCATCCTCATCGGGAAAATTAGACCATCTCAACAGACCGTCTTGTGTGTAATTCCTCGTTTTCGATTCCTTAGTATGCTAGATGCTCATCGCTATAGCAAATCCCGCCAAATTTCCTGTGAGCATTCAAATATGCCTGAACTTCCTCCCTGGAGGTCTGCATCAGCACTTCCAGCCGAATCTGGTCACTTGCAAGATCTATTGATCCCATCACCCCAGGCCGGTCGTTCCACCAGTTTCCAATCCCCTTTTTATTGGCGCGGCGCGGCGGGTCTTTAGGGTTGGGCTGGAGGATGCCTTTTTTCTCCTTCCTTTTGGTACATTTCGTCGCTTAGAAAATAGTAAAAAAAGAAGCCACAAGGTTGCTCATGAAATATGTTAAAATTCACGCCAAAATTGGCGTATTCCACGACAAAGTAGGCGGCAGTGCTTGGATCATCTTACATTTGTAATACCTTTTTAAACCAAACCCCGCCATATCGCGGTTAAACAATCTTCTACCCATGCCAAACATCCACAAGAAAATTATTGCCGTGCGTAAAAAACGCAACCTTTCTCAACCTCAAGCCGCCGATCTCGTCAACATCCCAATCCGTACCTACCAAAGACTCGAATCTGGCGAAACCACTGTCAACTTGGATTATTTAAACCGACTTGCAGAAGGCTTTCAGTGCAGCGTAAATGATATTCTTCATTTCGATTTAGAAACCAACGAATTCCCAATTGGGAACGCCGATGTACTCGTCCAAAAGAATCAAACGCTTATGGAAGAGAATAATCGGCTTCGGCAATTTGTAAATTGGCTAACAGAACAATTGCAAGGGGGGGGGGGGCGAAACCAAATTCAAATAGCCTGTTGGCTTGGGTTTGTTGAATCCTGCTTTCAATAAACCTTCAAGAAATCAAAGCATTAATCGGGCAACATTTACGTTTGATAAGGACAAGTTGAACTTGTTTGTGCGAAGGGGGATTGGATTTGGGAGGTGAATCCCTTACTATTGTAGCAAAATTCTAACCATGCAAATTATTATAGACATCAAAAAAGAGCAAGACTTGCAAGTGCTGCTGCCATTGTTAGAACGCTTGAAAATTGCCTATAAATCATTGCCGGGTACTAAAGCAGCGAACGAGAAGAACACAGCGGCTGCCAAACCCGCCAAACTTTCTGATAAATATGCGGGCAAACTTTCTAAGGAAGTGGGTCAGGCATTGCAAAAACACATCGCCCAAAGCCGCAACGAATGGGAGCGCAATATTTGATAGACAGCAATGCTTTAAATTTCACAAATAGGCCCTTCACAGTTGCAACGTTTTTGTTTGATAAAGACAAGTTGAATTTGTTTTTGATGCGGGGATTAGATTTGGGCGATAAATTACCTACCGACCACCACCTTTCTTATAACACGCTTGCCATCCGAGAAGTACACTTCAATAGCATAAAATCCTGGCATTACTGTGGACGGCAGGTTGATGCAATAGGGCTCAACAATATCTGCCAATCCTACTTTTTCTTCCAGTATTAACCTTCCACTAAAGTCCCAGAGACGCACGCTCTGCGGTTGTTTGGCCGCCTGTAGGCATAGCATGGAAGCAGTAGGATTAGGGCTGATTTGCACCGAATATTGGTCACCGGGGTCATCCGGAACTTCGAAATAGGAACTGAGTGATCCATGGGCATATACTTTCATAAGAAATCCTCTCTGTTGGCTGTCTCCAAAAATATTCCACGATTGGCCCACTAGGATTATATCATTATTCTGATCTATTTCCGTATCCCAGATGAGGAATGTCATATCTCTTTCGTAGGTAAAGTCCCAGATTTTCTGGTAAGTTGTTGAGGAGAATTTTGCCAACCTAATTTTATTGGGGTTCGGCGGACCGAGACCATTCACACTAGATACCACATAGTTGCCGTCCAAATCCACACACATTTTAGGGTGAACACTCATTCCCAGAGGCGGGTCGCTCAAAGGAATGGCCTCGACAACGTGGACGCTATCTCCCTGTAAGTCCAAAGTGATAAACGCCGCATTGTATGGGTAATCGAAAGATTCTTTGCCGTAACAAAATATAGTGCTGCCTATTGGTTCAAGGCAATTGTACATGGCCAAGCCAGTGATGTGGGTCGAATTGTTGTACTCGTAAACAAAGGTTATCCCAGCGTTATGGACGACATTAAATTCTTCGTCAACAAGCACGGAGACAGAGATGAAAAGGCATAGATAATAACGATTCAATGATTCAATCCAGTTGAATTCTAAAACCTGAGAAGGGTAATAAACCCCTTTTAGTTTTTCACACTTCGTGAAATGGTAGTTTTCATCCAAGCTTATGTAGCAATTGTCCGTGATTTCGCCACTTGGATATTGTTGGACAATGCCAAACCCTTCCCATTCTGATTTGAAGGCATTAAATTTAATCAGGTCAAAAAATAGTTTGGTGTTGTTTTCCAGTTGTACAGTATCTATCAATTCAATGTTTTGGAAGTTTGTATCCAAAGCAAAGGAAATGAAATAGAAATTTCCATCCCGTGTTGCGTTTCCTATGTAAACGTATCTGGAAATACCGTCGAATATGTACGAACTCGAATTGATTTCGTATCCGCCTACTTCATCTAATGTACGCTGGTGAATTACTTGCCCTTTTGTGTCAGTGACAATTGCTTTGTATCCCTGCGTAGATTTATGGGTAAAACCAATTTTATTATCAGATAAAATGGTCATTTCGTTGATAAAAGAAGAGCCACTATCTGTTTGAGAATACCCGACTAAAATGGTGTCGGATTGGGCTAAAATGTAATCACAAAAAAAAAGAAAGAGGAGGACAAATATTTTGTATCGCATTTTCAAAATAAAAAACCCTTGGGGAAATTGTAGTATCCCCAAGGAAGTGAAAAAATCAAAAATTAATTTATAGAAAGGTAACTTAAATCAACTAGCACAGGATCGTTCCAGCCTGACACAGGTATAGTAGGTTTACATACCGGACAACCGTAATAGTATTGTGCTTCTACTGCAGTGGAATATTCGCATTGAGTATCTCCTCCGCAAACGCAAACCTGTAGGCCGAGGTTTAGTGATATGAACTGCTTGCCAGATGGAATTGTAAAAGGATCCTCACCGATTTGTTCATAGAAAGAGCAATAAGCACAGTTCAAGTCACCATCTTCCATGCAAGTACCGATTTGCTGATTTAAGAATTCGCAATCTTCTTGTAAGAAGTAATATGGTCCTTGAGCATAAACAGGTCCAGTCACGTTTATATAACCGCAAAAGGTATAGCCGTTGGGACAAGGTGGGTTATTGGCTATGTAGTTGAAGTTGATACGGTCTTGAATCGCTTCATAAGCTGTTGTCGGCCCTTGAGTGCAAGGCGGAGTGGTACCACATCCTTCGTTACACATAGGATTCCAGTAGAAATTGGCTAAATCCAAATCTTCGTCACCGCCGCCTACGAAATAGCCTTCATCAGTTTCAAACGCATCGTCACACTCTTCGCTATTGGTGTAATTCTCAAGCAGGCAAGTATTGCATACTCCTAAAATAGATGTAGCCCTTATATTGAGTACATTTCCAACAATGGATAAAATGGTCACATCTATGACCACAGGATACGTTTCGGTAGTATCTGTAGAAAGCCAATAGTTCCGATAAGCATTATAAGACCCGTTATAGATATCTTTTAGCGCCTGGGAAGTACCCGAAACTGTTACTTGAAAATCGGTCACATTCGTCTGGTGTACAGTTCGGGGTTTATTAGATGTAGTAGCAATATTAATCAATGCCTCCACGCCTGCCGCCATCTTTTCTAAAGTATAGGTTTGGGTCAAAGAATTGTTGCCAACAGCCAAGGCGAGGTTGGTCTGGAAGGTATCCAGCCACCCAATGGTTGTAATTTCATAGGTAGTTCTTGACGAAGCTGGCTCCGAAGAAAATGGTTTAGCAATGAACTCCCTCTGTTGCGATTCTTTTTTACATGCATAGACAAGCAGGACAGTACTTGCCAAGGCCAGTGCTAGCGCGGACAAGATTTGCCGCGAAATTTGAAGACGTTGCATAAAAA
>JAUSMG010000192.1 GCA_030645295.1 Saprospiraceae bacterium
GTGTTCGCCAATATCCCGAACCTCACAAAAAGTCATCCAGCATTGCAAATCCTATACAATCTTGGCAAAATCGCCGCCTAATTCTTCACGAACCATTGTTTTAATTCCAACAAGTTTTGTTTGCAGTAGTGCGTCATTCCATTAAGGATTTATTGTTTCATTTCCTGTTATCATATCCTTAGCATAAAGATCAACCCTTGATATTTTGGGAAACCAGAATGTCCCCCCATCAATCTGCCGCAAGGAGTTTAGGCAAGAATGTTCATGGCTTAGTAATTGTAACCTTTTGATTCGTTGCTGTTAAATGTTACACCCAATGACAAGACCAGTCGGTTTACAAAATTGAAATAAGCAATGATTTGAGCTGCATCAAGGATTGCCCGATCGTCTAGTCCTAGTACTCGCAGATTTTCAGTTGTTTGCGATGAAGATTCCGGTGGTTTCAGGGTGAGATTTACAGCAAGCATACAAAGTGCCACATCTGATGCATTCAATCCGGCGGTTTCCGGGTTGGCCATTAATTTATCAATTCTTTGTTCGTCTTTCCAATAAAAAAGAAGCGCCTGCCGATGATGTTCCACGCAGTATTTGCATTGATTGGCAGCCGAAACAATTACTGCCAACATTTCTCTTTGATAACGCTTCAAGGGAGAGTGACCAAACATGATGACTTTATACAAATCCATGTGAGCGAGCAGCGCAGCAGGATTTAAACTTTGTATCTTATGCACTTCTGCAAGTTTCCCCCTTGCGCCAATAATGGCATCATACGCAACAAGGAGCTCGTGGTCTGCATTTTCGTACTCGATGGTTTTGATATAAGGCATTGTATCAGATTCAATAAGAGGGAGGACTCTTTTTTATCATTTTTCAGCACTTATTTCCAGGATCTGCCCCTTGCGCAGTACCTGCATTTCAAAGGATTTTCCGGGCTGTAGGCTATTAACTTGTTCTTTGATCGTAGCAAAATTGTGTGGCGAATCACAGGTGATGCCCTGTACACTTAATACGACATCTCCGCCCAGCCAAATTTCTTTGCCCAGAAAGCGGACTTTGTATTGTCCCGGTTGGAGATCCATTTTTTCAGCAAGAGAATTACTTGCTACGCGCTGGATGAGCAAACCGGATTTCTGCGGCACGTTTAATACGGCGGTGAGTACTTCATCCAGAAAAATACCGTCGAAACCAGTCCAGATGGAAGGCGATGCATACAGTAATTCTCGGGCTGTATTGACTGCAACGGCAAAACCAATGCCGTCAGATCCACCTCCCTGGGTTTGTATGTAACTGACGATCCCAATTATCTCGCCATCCGTATTGAACATCGGGCCACCGGAATTGCCATGGTTGATGGCCGCATCGGTTTGTATAAACTGAACCATTTCACCGCCAATCACCATATTTTTACTAGTAAGAGCACTGACATGACCTACGGAGAGTGAATGCTCAAGTCCAAATGGCGCTCCAATAATTAGGGCCTGTTGACCAACGGCTACCTCATCCGAATTGCCCAAGCGAGCAATGTTTACTCCTGCAGGCATTTTCTTCAATTTTATCAAAGCAATATCAGCAGTTGGTTCGGAGGTAATAACATCTGCCTGAATGATTTCTCCGCTCAAAAATTTGACCATTACAACTTCTGCCGAATGAACCACGTGAGAGGCCGTCAAAATATACCCATCGTTGCTGATTATTACGCCCGAGCCCAAAGCCTGAATTGCTTCGCTGGAGCCGTTTTCATAAACATGCTCAAGCGTGTAAATGGTGACCACACTGGGATTCAGCACTTTGAACACTTTAGAAAGGTCTTGTGCACTTGCAGAAAGTCCTGCAAAGAAAAGTCCGTTAAGTAGGAATAAATATTTCATTTTGAACGATTTAGGTATCGGTGATTTGGGAGCTGCTGGATAGTTACGCGTGGTTGGTGTTTTCGTTTAATTAGCCTCGTTTAACCGCCAATCATAATCAATGTAATTGATCCTGCCATTGGCATTGAGTCCTTCCGTGGCATACTGATTCAGAAACCCACGAATAGAGCCAATATTTCGGGTGAAATCCCCCCTGAACCATTTAAAAATCTCGGAGATATTCGCTTTGGTAGCGGTCACTCTGTTGCGTAAAGGGTCATTGACAAAAGACCGGATGGCATCCGTTAATTGAGCATCCAACTTTTCGGCAGTAAATGCTTCTGCACGAAGCGCCGGGCAGGAAAAAGAAGCGCAGTTGATGGCAGCATGAACGCGTGCATCCTTAAAATCAGGACGCAAAATGCTGTGCTCGATGTTGTTAAGATCGTAAGTTTTACCACCAATTTTGATGAATTGGATGTCCCATACTGTATTGACAAAGGGAATGCCTCGCTTGATGTCCTTAATACTTTTGACCGGGTAATGGTCAACAATGAGTTTCACCGTAAAGGCGTTGTAGGCATTTATCCAGAACGCCATTTTATCTTCCCTGGTCCAGTTGGTTGAATTTGGCTTTGCGGCTGATAATTGCGAGAGATATTGATTGAATTCTATGCTGTCTTTAATCATACCTTTATAATCCACAAAACCATCTTTTTTGACATGGCGGTGTAGTAAACTGTCCCATATAGTATGATCTAAGGGTGTAGAATTTACCTCACTTTGTCCGTTTGCGCTACAACTAAGGTATACAATGGCTAGTGCCGTGAAAAGCGTTGAAATAAATGGTTTAAACTTCATGGCTGTTATCATTTTTAAAGCATCACGCGAAATATTCGCTGGTATGAAAATTATTTAGTTGCTCTGTCCAGTCATAATCACTGAACGTAAGTATATATTCTTGCAGCTGTAAATGCAAAGTTGATTCAAGCATCCTTCGGATGCCTGTCTTTCCACCAAAATCACCCTGATACCACCACAACAGGCGAGAGGTGCTAATTTTTTTTTGTGCATCCAAAACAATCGTCTCGCTTTCAAGAAATGATTGAGTGGCCATCTCCAGTTGTCGCTCAATTTTTTCGGGAGTGTAAGTGGCGATTGGAGGACAACTTTTTACGCCGCAATTCAGGGCAAAGTGGACACGATACTCTCTTTTGGCAACCATTAGCCTTCGCATGCTTAAAGACGAAAAGGGATTGGGTAAATATCCGAACGACCATTTTAGGCGGTTCCTGCGCAGAATAACATGCTCAATATCATCGAGACTAAGCGATAATCCTGCAACCTTGATTTCACGCTTGAAAAATATAGATGGTTTTTCCAACTTCATTTCCTTCCTCAGAATCAAGAAATAGGCGTTGTATATGTTTATCCAAAAAGCCAATTTAAATTGGTCCGTATTTAGCGAACTTTTAAGTTCCTGTAAAGGCATTAGTTCAAGTTGTACCATTTCCCTGAAAAAAGGCTTTCCAGACTTTGTGGCCAACAGTAGCTGTTCGGATAATAGATTGGCATTCATAACCCGGGTTGGGATAATTTTAAAAGCGAGCAGACATAACAGTCCTGAGCTGACTGCCAAACAGTCTGCCCGCCAATTGCTAAATATGATTTCTTTATTTGGAAAAAATGTAATCCTTATTTGCTGCACCAGTATGGCAGTTTTGGCACATACCATCCATCAGCTTTGCACCGCGCATCAGGTTGCCACTGGGGTCTTTGGCAATTTTGCCATCAGGCTGAAGCATGAAATATTCCCAATCGCCACCGTCTGTGTCAAAATTGTTTCCACGCTTGACCATTGCAGTAATTTGGTTTAAGGAACCGTCAGAATTTGTCGAATGTTTGACCACAATAGCCCCAACCGGGTACCTACCATTGGAAGGCGAAACATCATCCTTGAAATAAATTTTGCGTTGTGCGGTAGAGTCGCCGTTGGAATGCATGGCTGGGTCTATGCCCTGTTTAGTAGCATGGAGATGGAACAAGTCAAAACCAGAAAAGGAGGAATCATCGGCGACAAATTCATTAATCTCGTCATTGTCATCCGTACAAGACTGGAAAACAGTCTGTGTTGCAAAAGCGAGCAAAAGGAGGGTGATGATGGTAGTTTTTTTCATGCGTAAATAATGTTAAACGGTGAGCATTGAATAAATCCCAACCCTACATCCAGGAATTACTTCCGTGAAATAATGCAGCATTGGTGTTTGCTCATATTGTCGGGCGGGATTCAAAAACCTGACAATCACATGAAAAATAAATTTTGAAAGGGAGACTAGCGTTCTGAAAAAACCATCAAAACAACGCTTTTACGTGCCTGGCGGGCGGGAGAAAGTTGCCCAATAAGGAAGCCCGACACCGATATTTGGTTACTGGGTTGACGCCACTATTATCGCGTTAAAGGTGACTTTCAAGCCTTTTCAGGATGGCATCTTTTTTTTCAGGGCTAAGGCCGGGCAATTCCACTTCGGAGTGAAGTACGGTTTCGTCGCCTGTGCTTTCAAGGCGTTCACGAAAGGCTTTTTCCACCATGGCACTTTGTTGGGAATAACGTTTACAGGCATCACACATTTTCAAGTGCATGGAGAGTTGCCAGGCTTTCACCCTTGAAAGCTTGCCTTCAAAGATTTTCTGCTCCGTTAGCCTTGTTGCCTCCTTACAGGAAAGCATGAGTAACTTCATCATTTGAAAAAATACGATTACTTGAACCAATAAACTTCTATGCAGCGCCTTAATTGTAACTTAGCCCGATGCAGTATCTGCCAAAAGTTAGTCTGTGTAATGCCCAGCTCCTGACAAATAACTGGTCCTTTTTTATTTTCGAGAAATTTTAATAAAAACGCGCCGCGCCAGATTTCTGGTAAGTCGTCGAGACACTGATGGAGCACTTTTTGAAAATCAACATTATCAAGCAGATTTTCTGTTCCACTCAGCCAATCAGACGACGGTGCTTGCTCCCCCTTCCAATCTCCGGTAGTGGTAAAAAAATCATCCGCTCCAACTTCCGGATTGCGAAATTTCTGCCGAAAGTAATCGGCGGTTTTATGGCTCAATATCCCTAAGAGCCAGGTTTTAGGTTCACTTTTCCACGAAAAACCTTCAATTGCCTTGACGGCTGCCAGAAAAGTTTCCTGTACAATATCTTCTGCGACCTCTCTATTGGAAGTGAGAAAGTACGCACGACGGAATAAAATGTCGCTATACTTTTTCACCCAGTCCTCCAAAGTCTTAGATGTTTCCACGTTTGATGATATGTCCTCTATATGCACAACAAATTGTCCGTGTTTGATAAAAAAAAATTTCGTAAAGTTACGCATAGAAACCAAACAAGAGTTGCTCCTACGAGTTGCGCTTGCTATGCCGCCAGAAAAATGAACTCAAAACTACTAGCGCAGCAGCGTCACATCACTGCTTTCCCGATGGCTTTCACCGCCACATTCGTATTCCAATACCCAAACGTACACATCAGAAGGTGCGAGTTTGTCGCCGATTTTGCCATCCCATTGTGCATTGGGGCCGGAGCCCTCGTACAGTTTTTGCCCCCAGCGGTCGAAAACCCGGAGCAAAAGGATGACCTCAGCGCCCTCATGCGGCGCCACGCGGAACACATCATTCGCACCGTCGCCATTGGGCGTGAAAGCATTCGGGATATGTATCAAGGATTTGTCGCAGACAAACACCCGGTATTCAGCCGAGTCACGGCAGCCATTACCGTCCGTCACGACCAAAATGAAGGTGGTGGACGTATCGGGACTGGCCACCGGATCCGGACAATTACAACTGAGCACCTCCGGATCAAACGGGATCCACTCGTACGTATCGTAGCCGTTGGGTGTTTCGATGACTACCCCCTCGCCGAGCGCAACCACAAGTGCAGAATCCTGTTCCGGCAATTGCGGGTTGGTCGCCTGGCTTACCTGTACGCAATGGGTGCTGTCGCAACCTGTACTGCTTTGGAAGGTTTTGCAAACCTCACCCGGAGCGCTCACATAAACGCCAAAAACGGATACGGAGTCGCCCGGACAAAACAACGCCGGCGAACCCAGGGTTTTGTTGGGTATAACCCTCAATTCCTGGCTGATAATACTATCGCAACCGTTCAATTTTACAAGTTCCAGGGTGTAGATCCCGGGCACATTGGTCGTTTGACCCAGGATAGTAGCCGACTCCCCCTCACAGATGGTGATGGTGGGTAATTGCATGTTGAAAGCCGGGTTCACTACTACTGAGACCGTGCCTGTCCCGGTACAACCTCCTGCAAATGTGACCGTTACGCTATAAATAGCATTGTCCGAAGGCTGCACGATCTGCGTTTGCTGGTTGGGGCTGGTAATGCCCGGCCCGGTCCAGTTGTAGGAAGTACCGCCTGCAGTTGCTTCGAGCATGGCGGGATCGCCTTCACAAATCCTCATGCTGTCAGATTCAATGCCAAACATGCCGCCAAACTGTATTTCAAATTTTCTTTCAATGGTACAATCCCCTGATTTTTCCTGCAAGATCAGGGTTACCAGATCCCCCGCCTGCACGTCAGGGCCTGGGGTGTACGTTGCATTGGCGCAGGGGATGCAGCTTAATCCGGCAGGCGTAAGCCAGGTGTAGGTATTGCCCGCTATGCTGTCCGCACTGACATTCACCGATTGAAGGTCACACAATCCAATGCCCGTCGTGACGATCTGATTGCCGTCGAGCGGGAAAATATGGTCCGCACAAGCGCAATTTTCATCTGCGGGAATGAGCGCAATGAGGTCGCAAAAAGCCGAGGCGGGCAGGTTGTTGAGATTGCCTGAAATGGGCAGCAGCCCGCCCGGAACGATGGCGCCATTGGGCGTTATTTCGGCCACAAGCGGATCACTCAGGTCTATTTGTCCATTGCCGTTTTGGTCGTGGTAAAGTTGCACTACCGGATTAATGGCCGTGGTAGCCCCCGCATTTTCCAGCACTGCATTGAAATTCGTTTGCCCGCCCTGCGTGGTCAATTCGAAGTTATTGATTTGAAGTTCAGGGTTTTGTGCATTCAGGTTGAGTAAAGCCTCGCTCGTGGCGATGTAAATATCGCAGAATTGATTGCTTGATGCGCAAAAGGCCTCCGTCTTCTCCCGGGTCTGCAGAATCACAAATTTATCCGCGCAGCCAGCCGGGTCATCGTAGCGGACTTTGATCGTAAAACCTAGTACACTGCCGGCAACAAGATTGGTCGGCAAAGGCAATTGCAACTGCTGGCCGAATACCTGTGGCGGTCCGGCAGGTGCATTCGTGCCCGCCTGGTACGAACCGTTTACAAATGTGGTACCCACAGGAAGCAGGATGTAAATGCTATCGCCCGTCATAGGCACATCATTCACGGCGATGCTGGCCGAAAGTTCTATTTCCTGACCGCAGCCTGCCGCTCCGGGCGGGTTGGAAAATTGCAAATTGGACACTGCCGTGGTAGTGGGCTCCACACCTTCGATCCCGAGGGGCATACCGGGTTTGCGCAGGATGTTGGAATTGATGCCACAGGCCTGCACCGATTCCGCGCCGTAAATCGGCTGTGCATTGGCCACCACACCGCATTCCGCGATGACCCTGAAGCGGATGCGCAGCGCGTTGAGCGGGTCCTGGTCCGCGGAAAGAAGTCCGTTTTGCGCCAGTATATTGGAGGAAGCTTCCGGGTCGAATTGCCACACGTTTCCGGGCAATTGCACCGGGTCTGTAAGGTTGACAAATGCTCCTCCCGCCGGGTAAGAAAGCTGCGAGGAACCCGGCTGTATCCGCACTCCAGGGGGCAATTTGATGCTTGGAACGATGTTGTAGGCCGTGCCGTCGTTGGCATTGGAAATTTCAAATTCAAAATAACCGGAGGGCGCGCACATGGGTATCGCGGGCGGTTGGTTTACGATGACCAATTCCAATTCCGGCGGCTGCGGGCGGAGCTCGATGGTTTTGGTAAAACTGCCGCAAGCGTCTGCATTGGCATTGAATACGGGCGAGCAGTCCCAGCCAAAACGGAAGGTGACCGTAACCGGGCGACAACTGAGGTTTCGGGCGTTAATTCTCAAATAAACATCTGCAAAACTCGTCAGGTTTCCAAATTGATATACGCCGCCTACTTGTGGCACGGGTGTTTGACCAGGCATATACAGCAATTGCACATCGGCCAAATCACCGTCCGACTCGATGCTCAGCCAGGCATTGGAGGCATCCACCTCGGAATTGTTCCGCAATTGAAAATCAAATTGCACAACATCCGTGGGCAGGTACAGGATATTATTCTGGGTGAATATTTCGAATTCCGGGCTGCCACTCAGATAGCCATTGGGGTTTACGATGTAGTAGGTATCTAGGACCGGATCGTGGAAACACATGTTTGCGTATTCCAGACCGAGTACGGTGCGACCAAATCTTGTGCCGTCGTACCCACAAGTAGTGTCAAACCGGGTACTGATCTCAAAAGAATACCCCTCGTCCAACAGGTTGGCAAAGAAGGGATTAAGGTTCAGGGAAAGTGAATCCCCGGCATAGCCCGGCGTTAGCGGGGTAACGCCAAAGAGTTGGACATTGTCTTGCAAACGCAGGTAATTCAACTTCGTTTCGAGCAAAGCCACTGCGGCAGGCAGGCTGTAAGCATAATGCGTCACTTCAGAGAGCTGCCGGACCTCGAAGGGGAACATATTGGCCCGTGCAATGCGCATGTTGTATCGAAACGGCGACTTCTCAGTGCTTTGCGCGCAGGGCTCGATGACTTGGGCAGCAGGATTCACCGATTCGAGGTAGCCGGAAAACTGGCTCAATGGTTTTTCAGAGCAGTAGTCCTCAAGTTTCCAGGCATATCCTTTATCCAAGTCGCAAATGGAACTTCTAAAATTAATAAGCGGTGGCGCATTGGAGCCCAAAGGCACGAAGTTGTTGGTGAATTTGTAGTCCGCCTGAAAGAAAACAGAGTCTCCTGCTCCAATCACGAAGTTTGGTGGCACACAACCTTTTGCAATAAAATTGTCGATGGACATCTCAAATTGATCAAACATCGAAGCTAGAAGATCTACAATTTGAGGCGGGTGTATATT
>JAUSMG010000209.1 GCA_030645295.1 Saprospiraceae bacterium
ATGTTCCATGTATTCTCTGCCGGAAAGATTCTCGGTTCCAAGCTCTCCTACTGTTTCGATAAGGTCTCCACAATTGCCATCGTTTGCGTCCACCACTACCAGCTGCATACCGGCTTTCGTTGGTGAACCTGAGGTGACCGTCAATTTCACATTGATATCGTAGGTCACACCGGGGTCGGCGGTGGCTGGGAAACCCGTGACGTCGATATTACCATTGAAGTTCCCTCCGGAATGGCAGTCGTTGCAGTTGCCATTGAAGGGTGCGGCGGTTTTACCGGTCGGAGGGTTGGCGTTGTTGGCGAGCCAGACAAGCATGCCGAGCAGCAGTCCGGTAATGGGGAGCAGACGGGAATGTTTAAGTTTTTGCACGCTAATGGATTGATTTTTGATTGAAAAAGCAGAAGTGGTGGCACGGCATAACGTCGTGCCACCACCCCTTTGCGATGCAAAAGAACGAAGATTGTCGAAGCGCGTATGTCGGATTTTGGCAATATGCGGAATTATGTCACGACCAGCCCTGCCTTTTCCGAGATTTCCAGCATCCGGTCAATAGAAGCCCGGCCCTGCTCAATGATCCAATCCGGAAGAATGATCTCAGGGAGTTCATACTCCATACAGAGATAAAGTTTTTCTAAGGTGTTGCGCTTCATGTGCGGACATTCGTTGCAGGCGCAATTGTTCTCTGGTGGCGCAGGAATGAAGGTTTTGTGCGGACTGGATTTTTGCATCTGGTGCAGTATGCCCGCTTCGGTCCCCACGATGAATTCCGTGGCAGAATCGCTCATCGTGAATTTCAGGAGGCCGGTAGTAGAGCCGATGTAATCCGCCATGCTAAGAATATGGGCCTCACATTCCGGGTGAGCGATAAACTTGGCGTTGGGGTGATGCTGTCGGAGTTTAACGATCCGCGCGTGGCTGAAAATCTCGTGTACCATACAGGCCCCGTTCCACAAAACCATGTCGCGCCCGGTCTTTTTGATGAGATAAGCGCCCAGATTTTTGTCGGGCGCGAAAATGATGGGCTGGTCCTTAGGAATGCTTTCGATAACCGCCAAGGCATTGGTACTGGTGCAACAAATGTCCGTCAGGGTCTTGAGCTCGGCGGTACAGTTGATGTAACTGACCACTATATGATCGGGATATTTTTCCTTGAATTTTCGGAAAAGCGGCGGAGTACAGGAATCCGCTAAAGAACAGCCTGCCTTGAGGTCTGGCAAGAGCACCTTTTTGCCGGGACTTAGAATCTTAGCCGTTTCGGCCATGAAATGAACGCCGGCAAAAACAATGATGTCCGCTTCAGTGCTTGCAGCTTTCTGCGAAAGTCCGAGCGAGTCTCCAATGAAGTCAGCAACGTCCTGTATTTCAGATTCCTGATAATAATGGGCAAGGATGACGGCATTTTTCTCGCGTTTGAGCCGTTGGATCTCCGCGACAAGATCGAGTGTCGGGTCCACATCGAGGTCAAGGAAGCCCTTGCGGTCGAGTTGGGCGGTGGCGGTGGAGAGGGACATGGGCGTTGTTGAAATTGGTTCGATTGAAACGATTGGTTCGATTGAAACGATTGAATCAATCGTTTCAATCAACCTTGGTCAGCACATCCACGATCGTTTTCAAGGCGATAAAAATAGGCTCACGGCCTTCTTTGCTCACCAGAGAATCGGGATCGTCTTCACTTTCAAGTACGGCTTCTTCTGCGAAAGCAAGCAGGTCTTCCTGTGGGGAGCCATCGAAGAATGGATCGAGTCGGTCACGAAATTTTTTGGCGGTAGACGCCTCTAAAACTTCGTAATTATTCTCCTCAGCCTCCCCGATCTCCTCTTCGGAGACTGCCGGGATGGGACCATTTACTGCTACCACGGATTTCCAGGCGATGAGGGCCAGATATTGCAAATACCCTTTTTCATCTTCGTTCAACAGTTCGAACTCTTCGCTAAAAAGCCAGGCGAACAAAACAGGTTGTGCCTCTGAGAAGGCTTCCATTTGTTTTTCATACTGCTCATCAGAATATGCTTCCAGGGCATCAATGATGCCATCAATTACTACTTCAGAGACAAATTTCATACGCTCAAAAAAATTGAAAATCAGGTGATTGTGCTTAAACAATGGGCAAAACTACGGGTTTCCGTGGAATTGTTTTTCTCCACGCGCACCACATCCGCTGGAACATGGTTTAATCGAACCAGACAGGTTTTTATAAACTTTTTTATTAAAATCTGTTTTGATCCCTGCTACCAGACCAACCCGGCAGTAAGCTCATTTTTCGCCCGTCCTTGCCAAAACCTGTAAAAAAAACGTCCGCCGCTTCAAGTAGTTTAATTTTGCGCTAAATATCTTACTATACATGAAATGTTTCGCCCTTCTCGCGCTCTCCCTGCTCCTGAGCACTACCCTCTTTGCCCAAACTCCTGAAAAATACTCCCGTGTGGAAATTAGTCTGGCAGGCAAAGACATATCCGTGTTGACACAACTCGGCATTGAAACCGACCACGGACTCCATGCTCCGGGTCATTCACTGGTAACCGACCTTGCTTCCTCAGAAATTTTACAGGTACAAAACGCTGGTTTTCAAACCAAAATATGGATCGACGACCTAAAAAAAGATTATCTCGAACGCCTGCAAAACCCGGGTTCATCTGATCGCGGCAGTTCCTGCGCCAGTGGTGGCGTGACCCCCTACCCCAGCCCTGCCAACTACACCTATGGCACGATGGGCGGCTATCACACCCTCGAAGAAATGATGGCTGTGCTGGATGATATGCACGCAAAATTCCCCAACCTCATATCTGCACGCGCGGATGCGAGCGACACGATTGAGACCTGGGAAGGCCGCAAGATCCAGTATGTCAAAATATCCGACAACCCCGACAGCGATGAGGCGGAGCCGGAGGTACTTTATTCTGCACTACACCACGCCCGGGAGCCCAACGGCGCGAGTCAGATGCTTTTCTATATGTGGTATCTGCTCGAAAACTATGCCACCGACCCGGAAGTTCAGTACATCCTGAACAACGCCGAACTTTACTTCATTCCTTGCGTCAACCCTGATGGGTATGTGTACAATGAAACGACCGATCCACAAGGCGGAGGTTACTGGCGTAAAAATCTTCGCGACAACGGCGATGGCACCTTTGGCGTGGACCTGAACCGAAACTACGGCCATTTCTGGGGCAATGACGACAGCGGTTCATCGCCTGCCACCAACAGCCAAACCTATCGCGGCCCGGCGCCATTCTCGGAACCAGAGACCCGTACCATGCGCGATTTTGTCCGTGCGCACGAGTTTGTTTTTGCACTCAACTACCACACATTCAGCAACTTACTTATTTATCCATGGGCCTACAACAACCTGTTGGCTGAACCTGCACTTGCTGTTTTTGGCAAACTTTTCACGCGTGAAAATCATTACAAAACAGGAACTTCCATCGAAACCGTGGGGTACAATGTGAATGGTAGTTCCGACGACTGGATGTATGCCGAAGGCGGCACAAAATCCTTCACCCCCGAGGTTGGTAAGACTGGTTTCTGGCCTCAGCCTGGTGAAATCGAGGACCTTAACCGCGAAAATGTGTGGCAAAACCTGAGCACTGCACTTTGCGCCCTCCGTTTTGGCGAAGTCAAAGACATTAGCCCCAACTTTTACTCCACGTTCACGCCCAACATTGAGGTTGAACTCACCCGGTACGGTTATGAAGACGGTGCTTTTTTGGTCAGTTTAACGCCACTTTCTGCCAACATCGCCAGCGTTGCCCCAAATTCATTTCCAGCATCCCTGACACAATTTGAAACGAAAGCAATGACTTTCAATATCACCTTGCAACCCAGCGTGCAAGTTGGAGAGGAGTTTACCTTGTTGCTGACCTGTTCCAATGGAGTTTATGAAAAAACCGACACCCTCCATAAATTCTACGGCGGTAAAACCCTGGAGGCCTTTAATGAAAACGGCAACAGCCTGGATGAGTGGAACGGCGGCTGGGACAAGACCCTGAGTACTTACGTCAGCGCCCCGTACAGCATCACCGACTCCCCCGGCGCCAATTATGAATCCAATACTTACTCTGATTTTCAACTGTCCAACCCTGGCATCTATATCCCTGTTGGCGCCAAACAGCCTCAATTGCGTTTTTGGGCAAAATGGGATCTTGAAACCCGCTTTGATTTCGTGCAATTGCGTGCCAGCGGAAATACCGATCAGGCACTTTGTGGCCGTTACACCAAGCCGGGCTCCGGCAATGGAGCTCAACCTTTTAACGAACCAATATTTGATGGTTTTCAAGAAGATTGGGTGGAAGAGTGCATGGATATGTCAGATTTTATCGGCCAGATTGTGGATCTGAAATTCATTCTGGGTTCTGACAACGGCGATGATCGGGATGGCTTTTATTTTGATGACCTGCGGGTGGAATATATCGACCCAACCCTGTTGTATACGGTAAGTATTCCGCTTAAAGATTTTCGTTTGCAACAAAATGAACCAAACCCGGCCGGGGCATTCACCATAATCCGATGGGAGAATTTAAAACAAGTTTCTGGCAACGCTACTTTGTTGATCTACAACCAATTGGGAGTGAAAATTGCGGAGCATGCCCTTAGCCTGCCGACGCAAAATAGTATCCAAATTGGTACCCAAAATTGGCCTGCCGGGCTTTACACCTACAGGCTGCAGACCTCGGAAGGTCAAAGTCAGCCTATGAAAATGACCGTGGTGCGTTGATTTGTATTTTTAAATTACAACAAGTTACCAGGTTCAAACCGACATCGCTATGAATAAAATAATCTGTTTCAGCATACTCATCGCAGTGTTTCAGACGACCAATCTGTCCGCCCAATGCCTCCAGATATTCGAACGAGGCACTGCGCCGGTCCGGGTAAATGGACTGGATCTAGCCTATCCCTTCGCAGGTGGGCTGAATGCGCCTCAGTTCTCGCAAGTTGATCTGGACCACGACCAATTGCAGGATCTGGTACTGTTCGATCGCGTCGGCAATGTAGTGCTCACTTTTATCAATGAAGGCACGGTGGGTGTGCCAGACTATGTGTTCCGCCCGGAATATGCCTGTAATTTTCCGGTGGGACTGACCGACTGGATGCTGCTGCGCGACTTTGATCAGGATGGCGCTATGGATATTTTCTGTGCCCCTTTTTCGCAGGCAAGGCAGGAAATACAGGTATTCAAAGGCTATTACGATGGCAATGGGTTGAAATTCGCCCCCCATCTTTTTACTTATCCATCCAATTGCCCTGCCTGCGACCCGCTCTATATTTTTTATCCCGATGACAACCCACCGTTCTGGAATAATTTCCCCATCAACCGGGGCGATATTCCCAGTATTGATGACATTGATGGCGACAGCGATCTGGACATAATAGCGTTTTCTGCAGGCACCTCCACCAGCTTAACCATGCTCCGGAATATGTCGGTAGAAAAAGGTTTGCCGCTTTCCATGCCGACCTACGAACTTTATGACAACTGCTGGGGGCGTTTTTTTGAAAATGGGATGGAGCGTTGCCACGCTCAATTGAGTTGCCACCCCGACACCTGCTACCCCAATTGCGCACTTGCCCCCCTGGTTGTTGATGACCGCGACACCCGCCACCCCGGAGCAACGGCGACCACCTTTGACCATGATAACGATGGCGACAAAGACCTCCTGCTCGGCAATGTCTCCTTCCCTTGTGTGGATATGATGACCAACGGTGGTACGGTCCAAAATGCCTGGATGACGGATCAGGACACGGCATTCCCGATTTATAATGTACCGATCGAGATCTACTCTTTCCCGGCCACGTATTACTTTGACTTCGACGACGACGGGAAAAAAGACCTCATTGCTGCACTCAACAATCCCACCAGCGGAGAAGATCGTAAAGGTGTCTGGTATTATAAAAATACCGCCAATATACCTGGCCAACACTATTTTGAGCTTCAGACCAAAAACCTGTTTCAGGTCGACATGCTGGATGTTGGCACCACATCCCACCCTGCAATCGCAGATGTGAATGCAGATGGATTGCTCGATCTGGTGGTCGGCAATTACGGTTACTATTCCTTCAACAACAATCAGGCACTGTTCACCAATTCAAGACTCTTTCTTTTTCTCAACGTTGGTACGCCTACAGCACCGGCATTTGAGCTGGCGGATAGCGACTGGGCCGGGTTATCGCAATTCGCACCCGCAGATTATGATTTTTCACCCGGGTTCGGTGATATTGACAGTGATGGAGACCTGGATCTTTTGGTCGGCAATAACAATGGTGGAATTTATTGTTACCGAAATACCGCCGGACCGGGCCAGCCTATGAATCCTTCCTATGATACTGACCCTATGTGGCTTGCTTTGGACGTAATTGGTTCTGTTTCAGCGCCTGTGGTGTACGATCTCGATGGCGATGGGCTGCAAGACCTCCTTTTGGGTGAGCGTACAGGCAACATCAATTTTTTCAAAAACAGCGGCACCTCTGCACAGCCGGTCTATCCGGCTTCGCCAACTTTGCAGAAAATCGGCCAGATCGATACACGCGTCCCGCCAGAAGTAGTGGGCATGAGTACCCCGGCCATCATTCAAACGCCCGATGGCCCAATTTTGGTAACGGGTGCACAAAGGGGCCATCTGGAGGCTTATTACCTGCAAGGTCCAAGCCAGGACACCTTTCCCCCCATTTCTGTGAACTGGGGGAATATTGATGAGGGCAATCGTTCGCATCCCGCTTTTGCTGATCTGGACAACGATGGTACGCTCGACATGATTATAGGCAACCAACGCGGTGGACTCGCCCTGTATAGAACTGAACTGGTGGACATCACGGCGCCGCTGCATACAGGTAATCCAAGCTTGCCAGCATTAAGCATCAGCCCGAACCCGGCCCGAGTCTGGGCGCGTGTGGATTGGCCTGTAATCACAAGGGTTAGCTGGCAGGCATTCAACGCGCTCGGTCAGTTGAACGCGACAGGTGAATCGACGTCCGGAGCATTCAATATTGAGGTAAGAAATTGGAACCCAGGTATTTATATCCTGAAGGTGGAAGGAGAAGGGGTAATTGCTACGGGGAGATTGGTGGTTGTTCGGTAGATTTTCAAATGGCCACCGGCGCCTTTATCCCCGGCCAGGGATCGTAGCCCACCAATTCAAAATCCTCATATTTGAAACTGAAAATATCCCGAACCTCCGGGTTGATCTTCATAGTCGGCAAGGGGCGAAAATCGCGGGAAAGTTGGAGATCCACCTGTTCCAAGTGATTGACATAGAGGTGCGTGTCGCCACCCGTCCAGATGAAGTCGCCGGGCTCCAGATCGCAGACCTGCGCGACCATCATGGTCAACAGAGCATAAGAAGCGATGTTAAACGGGACCCCGAGAAAGACATCGGCGCTGCGCTGGTAGAGTTGACAGGATAGTTTACCCTCCGCCACGTAGAACTGGAAAAGACAATGGCAAGGCGCCAGCGCCATCTGCGGTAAATCCGCCGGATTCCAGGCAGAAACAATGATTCGACGGCTATCGGGGTTGTTTTTTAAAGCCCTGATGACTTCGCTGATCTGGTCAATGCTGCGGCCATCCGGGGCAGCCCAGGAGCGCCATTGTTTACCATAAACGGGGCCGAGGTTGCCATCGGGATCTGCCCACTCATCCCAGATGCTCACGCCATTTTCTTTCAGGTAGGCGGTGTTTGTGTCTCCCTGCAAGAACCACAACAATTCGTGGATGATGCTTTTGGTGTGGACTTTTTTGGTGGTCAGGAGCGGAAATCCATCGGCCAGGTTAAAACGCATCTGGTAGCCGAACACGGAGATGGTGCCGGTGCCGGTGCGGTCAGATTTATTTGCGCCCTGGTCCAGGATGTGTCGTAGCAGGTCGTGGTATGCTTGCATATTTTTAGAGATCCTCAAAAAGTACTTTCCAAAATTTTGGCGGCACTTTTTGCATCATTATCAAATTTTGAACGTTGGCAAAGGTAAAGTCGAATGATTCGATTTTTTGAAGATTGATTCGATTATCCGATTGAAAACCAACCTAGTGCAGGGTTGTTATATCCAAAACCACCATTGGTTAACTATAAAGCAAAGTCAATTCGCCAAATCCTTTGCATTTTTGCAGCCCAGTTTCTCTGTTCAATTTATTCACCGGGTGACTTTAAGTCACCCGGTGAATAAATTGAACACTTCTTGACCTATCTTGATTAGTCTAGTTCATCGTTCATGCAATTCCTTTTCCCAGCATTCCTTTCCGCCATTGCGGTTATTTCTATTCCGATCATTATCCACCTGTTCTATTTCCGGCGGTTTAAGCGGGTGTATTTTACCAATGTCCGTTTTCTGAAAGAAGTAAAAGAAGAAACCAGCAACCGCCAGAAATTGCGCAATCTTCTCGTGCTGCTCATGCGGTGTCTGGCCATTGCCGCTATGGTACTGGCTTTTGCGCAGCCCTTTATCCCGCTTACTTCAGGGGTTAAAAAAGGCGAACGAGCGGTATCCGTTTTTGTGGACAATTCATTCAGTATGAATGCGCTATCACAAGACGCTCCTTTACTCGAACTCGCCAAACAACGCGCACGAGACATCGTTTCAGCCTACGCCGTGGAAGATCGATTCCAGATCCTGACCAACGATTTTGAAGGACGCGACCAACGGCTTGTGAGCAAGGAAGACGCCCTCTCCCGCATCGAAGAGATCCGAACCAGCCCTGCCTCCCGCGATCTTTCCAAAGCCCTTACCCGCCAACAGCAATGCCTTAACACAGGCAAACAAGAAAACAAAACGGCTTTTGTCGTCAGTGATTTCCAGTCCAACATAGCGGATGTAACCAACTTCCGGGACACGTTGATCGAGGTGAATCTTGTACCCATGCGCGCGATTCAGGAGCGCAATGTTTCCATCGACAGTGCCTGGTTTGAAAATCCCGTACAAATCCTCAACCAGCCTGCCAATCTTCTGGTAAAACTCAGCAACCGCAGCGATGAAGCAGCCACTGACATCCGCCTAAGCCTCCGCCACGATGGCCAGACCAAGCCTGTTGGAGCAGTCAGCATCCCGGCCCGTGGTACCCGGCTCGACACGGTGAGTTTCACCATTCTGCACGCCGGCTGGCACGAAGCCCGGCTTTCGGTGACGGACTATCCGGTACAATTCGACGATGACTATTACCTTTCATTCCATGTTGCAGAGCGCATCAATGTGCTGTCGGTCAATGCCTCGGGGGGCAATAAGTATTTAGAAAATGCTTTTCTGGGCGCCAGGTACTTTCATCTGGACAACGCCGACGCCCGTGCGCTGGACTATTCTAAATTTGGTGATTACCAGCTTATCGTGCTGAATGAATTGAACGTAATTTCGTCCGGCCTGGCCACCGAGTTGAAGACATTTTGCCAAAATGGTGGCAATGTCCTGACTTTCCCCAGCCAGAGCGCGGATCTGAATTCGTACAATGCCTTTCTACAAAATTTTGCTGCCGGAAATCTTGGCGCTTTCGAGCCCACGCCCCGTCAAGCCAGTCAGGTCAATACGGAGGAGTTTGTGTTCCGCGACGTTTTTCTGAACAAAAGCGCCAACCTACGCCTGCCCAATACCCAGGGCAATTTCAAAATCGCTCCCGCACGGGGAGAGCAAATTCTGAGCTACCGCGATGGCTCGGCCTTGCTTTCCAAATTTCAGCAAGGCGAGGGCGCACTTTATTTCAGCGCTGCACCTTTAAATGAGCAAGTCAGCGATCTGGTACGCAATGGTGAAATATTCGTCCCAATGCTGTTCAAAATGGCCATTGCGGGCACCAAAGGCCGCCAAATAGCCTACACCATTGGCAAAGACGAGGTTTTGGAAGCCAAACACCGGGTATCGGCCAGTGGCGAAACAAACTACAAGTTGCGGTTGGTGACCGAAAATGGCGGCAATAAAAAGGAGGCGGCCAATGGTCAGCAGTCCGCGGCCAATAACCAGGAGTTCATACCGGAACAGCGCATATTTGGCTCAAAAGTGCTGCTTACCCCAGGTACCCAGGTACGCAATGCGGGTTGGTATCAACTCCATTTACAAGCGGACAGCACCTTAGCAGAATTCGCATTCAACTACGACCGCAAGGAAAGCGATCTGCGTTTCAAGACCGACGAAGCGCTTGCTGAAAACCTGCCCAGAAACATGAAAGTGCTCGCTACCAATGCAGAGGCCAATTTCAGCCAGATAGTGGATGAGCAGGAACGTGGCATCGTGCTCTGGCGTTGGTGCGTGGTTTTTGCGTTGTTGTTCCTCGCACTGGAGGTCTTGTTTTTAAGATTGTGGAAGGTATAATGTGTGAATTTTATAAGATTACCTTGCAATTGTGTAACAGATCATACCTCCGAATGCCTGCACTTTTGCACCATCTAAATTGCCAAAGTTAATTACCCAGATAGACCAAAGCAATTCATTTCATCTATTTTGAACACCATTCTATGAGTATTAAATCAATTTTTGCAACGGTTGCTATTATCGCAACGTTTTTGATCCCACAGAGCCAGGCGCAGGTAGCCATTAAGGCGGGTGTAAACTTCGCCAGCATCTCTGAATCGGCTTCACTGGAAACGTATGAATCTCTGAAAAACAACTCTGTAACCGGTTTTCAGGCGGGCATATCATTTGATCTCGGACTGTCTGAGATGTTTACCATTCAGCCTGAACTCCTTTATATCCAAAAAGGTGGTAAATCAACTTACAGCATCAATGCGGAAAACAAGTTTGTATCGCGGCTTTACTACAATTATGTAGAAGTGCCTGTGCTCGCAAAACTGAAGTTCTACAAAGAAGACGGTGGTGGTTTTTACCTTTTGGGAGGACCTTTTATCGGCTTGGCGATCAGTGGTAAATCCAAGCGGACTACTACTTTGCTTGGCGAATCTACTACTGTTGAGGAAGACTTTAATTTTGACAACGACGACGAAGCAGAACGTCAAAAGCGTACCGATTGGGGCGTTTCTTTTGGCGGTGGCGTAAAGTTTGGCCACATGTTTATAGATGCCCGTTACAATCTGGGTATCAACAACTTGTTGGATACAGATGCCAACAACCAGAATGACAATGCGCCTTACCGCCGCACCCGCGGTATTGGCCTCACTTTAGGATATGAATTTTAATTGTATTCTTATTCAATTCAGACATTCACCAACTTATTCAACACCATGAAAAAGCACTTTCTATTAGTTGGCCTTTTGGCCATTTTCACGATCAGCTTAGGTCTCGTTTCTTGCACAGACACTCCGGCGGAGCGCCGTCAGGATGCGGTACTAGAGGCTAAAGAAGACCTCAAAGATGCGCGTGAGGATGTGTCCGACGCATTGAAAGCGGAACGCAATGATCTATCCTCTAAAATGGATCAGGCGGCTCGTGATCTGGACACTGAGATCGAGGAGCTCGATCGTAAAATCGAAAAAGCCACTGCCAAGGAGAAAGCTGTATGGCAGGAACGCCGCAAAAATCTGGCTGCTCAACGCGACGAATTGAAATCCGACATGAGGCGCGTCGGCGAGGACATGAAAGATGGCTGGAACGACTTCAAAGTCAGTACTGCCAAAAAACTCGACAAAATATCCGCTGATCTGAAGGCTGACTAAATTTAGACCAATTTCCCTGGCCGCTCTCTTTCCGGGGCGGCCTTTTTTGTTTAGGGACAGGTGAATAACCAATACGGTGTCGGATATTAACAGAGAAACACGCCTCAAAACCAGCAGTAAATTGTCCTAGAATTTATTAAAAAAAATTCCGAAAAAGATGAAAGATTTTCGCGGTTTTTTGCATGATTTTCGCCTAAAATTATTTATATTTGAGGCGTCTTAGGACCTCTATTTTCTGGCATAGTTTATTCGCCTCAATAGTTCAAAGACATCCATAATCGCCGGAACGCCAAACGAGATATCATTCAATTTTTAACCGATAAAACTAATAACCATGTCTAATTCAAAATTTGTGGCCGCAATATTGGGCGGCGCCGCTGCGGGTGTTATCCTTGGAGTATTGCTCGCTCCAAAAGCAGGGAAAGAAACCCGCAAACAAATACTCAAATCTTCTCGCAAGGCAGCCCAGTCGGTGGAGGAACTTATCGAGGAAGGTAAAAAAACCTGGTTCGAAACCAAAGGCAAAGCCAAAAAGGACGCCAGCGTTGCAGCGAACGAACTCGATGATTTCATACGCCACATCGTCAACAAAGGTCAGACGATCTGGAACAAAGCTAAAAACAAGGCTGAGGATGTAGCCGACGATGCTGAAGACGCGTTTGATTCCGCCATGAACACTGGCAGAAAAGCGGCCAATAACATCAGAGAATCTATTTCCTAGGGCTTAAGTAAGTCCTGATTGATCTGCTTCCAAACCGATTGCAGATTTAGTGCCACGCAGTGGATTCACCCGATTTATCGAAGGTGTTTCTACTGCGTGGCTTTTTTTTGAGTAAAACATGAGGATGTGTGCGTCTATCTTTGTGCTCTCGCTAACAATACCTGACAAACTGAATTGCCAATAAAACGATGTCAAAAAACAAGCGACGCGCACAAAGCCCCGTTGAACAGCCAATAAGCGCTGCAAACAATCCTTCTGCCAATAGTACAAGTTCAACCGCCCCGTTTGCGTGGATAGGCATCGTACTATTGGTCATTGCGCTGATTGTGCGCTTGCGTCTGCTTGATATCCCCTTCGAGCGCGACGAAGGCGTTTTTGCATACATTGGTCGGGCGATGATGGGCGGAGCGCGTTTGTATACGGACTTGTACGACAATAAGTTACCCGGGCTTTACCTGATCTACGGATTGTTCGCAAGTTTATTTGGCGTCCAGCCCACGGGGATCCATTTGGGGGCTTTACTCTGGCAGTTGGCGACTATAAGCGTTTTATTTTTATGGTTGCGGGAAGTGATCGGTCGGGATCGGGCATTGGCCTCTACCGGACTTTTTGCTTTGTATGCCGCCAGTGGCCAGGTTTTGGGCTTTGCTGCACATGCTACGCAGCTCTGTGCACTACCGGCTTTCGCTGGTTTATGGGCCCTGTGGCGCGGCACAGGGCAAGGCCGTAGTCCTCAGGCGGCTTGGATAATCTTAGCTGGCCTGGGCGCCGGTTTGGCCATCTGGATCAAACAACAAGCACTTTTTTACGCCGTATTTGGCGCTTTATACCTGGCTTGGTGGTTTTTCGGGCGCGGGCGATCTGAATCCATTATGCGGGCGTTGGGCTTGGGAATGTTGTATGCATTAGGCGTGATCTTACCGGTAGGACTGAGCGCCGCGTGGTTCGCTTCGCAAGGACGTTTCGACGATTTCTGGTTTTGGACCGTGGATATTTCAACCGGGGCGACCTTTAAAACCCAGGCGCCAGGCGGCTGGGTTTTCTTCAATTTTTATTTCCCAAAAGTAATCGCCCATTGGTGGTGGGTATGGTTTGTTGGACTGTTTGGTATGATTGTCATGCTTCGGCAAAAACAAGCGGTCGAACAACGCGCCCTTGCCGGGCTCTTGCCGCTATCCCTTTGGGGCGTGTCGTTGGGTGGAGCCTTTTATCCACACTACTTTGTGCTGGCCTTGCCATGGCTTGCAATTTGTGCCATCCTAGGGCTTGAAACCCTTGTACGCAAATATGGCAGGCCTGGATGGATCGTAGCCAGTGTGGTGCTGATATGGCCAATTCTGGCCCACAATGGTTATTGGTTCCGGGAAGATGACCGAACCATTTTGCGCAGGGCTTACGACAACAATCCTTTCCACGAAATGGCACAAATTGGGGCAGAATTGAAAAAGCGGAGTGCTCCGACCGATTCAATCGCCGTCATTGGCTCAGAACCTGAATTGTTTTTATACGCAGACAGACCTTCCGCCCTGAGCCATCTGTTTTTTCAAGGCGTAGTACAACATCATGCGCGATATGCTCAATTTCAGCAGCAGATACGCGAAGAGCTTTGGGGGCGTCGGCCTCGATTTGTCGTGTTTCCCGGAGCACAATATGAGCATCTCAAAGACGACCCTTTGGTAAAAGAAATAGTGGATCGATTACAAAAGGAATATCACACCATAGGCGTGGTAGATATTCAGGAAAAGAAATCCACCATTACGTGGGATCCACCACCCGAAAAGGCCGTGCCACAAACGCTTTTTTGGGTGATCATAATGGAACGGAATTGAGGTCTGGATAACTACGGTCTCATCCTGTTTGCATCCCGCAGGTTTTCGTTAAAAAAACCCTCAATTTTCTCAAAAAGATGTACCCGGTCTTTTCCCATCACATTGTGCAGGTGTTCGGGATAGGCAAAGTAATCGATCTGCTTGCCCTTGCGCACGCACTCACGAATGTAGCGCAGGGAGTGTTGCCAGAGCACCACGTCATCCGATGAACCATGGATCATAAGCAGGCGACCAGTCAGGTTGTCCACATATTGGTACAGGCTGTTTTTGGCATACCCCCCCGGGTTTTCCTGCGGAGTGTC
>JAUSMG010000218.1 GCA_030645295.1 Saprospiraceae bacterium
CACCCTTAAAAGGATCGGATTATCTGGCTGCCAACCGCGACCAGCTGGCCTGCATGATCCGTTATGGCCTGAAAGACACCATTGTAGTCAATGGGAAAATCTATGCCGAACAGATGGTGGGCAACGACAAACTGAATGACATTCAGATCGCAAACGTGGTGAATTTTGTGCTCCAGAGCTGGGGAAATGACCTGAAGCCTTTGACTTTTAAGGAGGTTAAGGCGGGATTGGAGCAGTGTGGGAAGTAGCACCATTTTGACCAATAAGGACGAAACCCACACAATTGCATCCCGGCGATTGGGCATTCGCAAATGTCTCGTTACTTTTGGCCTGATTTCTATCACACCGGGGTTGAGCAAAAAGGCTTGTTCATTTACCAATACTGACCTTTTTTGCACAATCCCGGGATTCACTGACACAAAAATGAAGCAAGCCCTTACTTTCCTCGTCGCAATATTGACGACCCTTTCCCTTCGCGCACAGGCTCCTATCAACGATGCATTTGATTGTGCCACCATGGTTAATCTCGGCGAAGTGCCGGCCTGCCAGCCTACGGTGTACACCAATACCAATGCCACGCCCAGCGTCATTGCTACCCTGGACACCGTGTCTTGCTTCCAAAGCGCCACGGCTACGCACGATGTCTGGTTCCGGTTCCAATGCCCTATTTCCTTGCTGGATCTGCGTGTGACCATTACCGGTACTGGTGCTATGCCGATTTCAAACCCGGAGTTTGCCATTTACCGTGGGGACTGCTTTTTTGATGGACTGGCGGAACTGGACTGTGCGAGTGCTGGTTTGGGTCAAATCAGCACGACGCTGGATCTTTTTGGTCTCACGCCAGGGCTTGATTACTACATCCGCGTGTCGGACTGGTCTGCAACCGCTACGCCCAACTGGGGCGACTTTACCGTTTGTGTAGACAGCATTCCCCCCATTGTGAACATTACCCAGGGCAGTTCTTCGCTTTGTGTCGGTACCCTTTATGATTCGGGTGGCGAATTCGGTGACTACGGGCCGAACGAAGACCACACCTTTGTTATTTGTCCTGATCAGCAGTCAGAGTGCATTTCGTTCACGCTGGAGTATTTCAATCTTGAGCCTTCCGATCCATTTTTTGCTGGCGATGGTGACCAGCTTTCTTTTTTCGACGGAAATTCAACCAATGCACCTTTGCTTGCGGCCCTGGACGGTACCGGTTTTACCCAGGCAAATATAGCCGGCGGCGGCGGTGTGTGTTTCAATGTTCAGGCAACCAGCGGTTGTATCACGGTGCTGTTTGAATCTGATGGAACGGTGCAGCAGGAAGGGTGGAAGGGTACCTGGCAGTGTAATAGTGATCCTTGCGAACCGGTTACTGTGATGACCGTTGATACTACAAACATAACAGGTGATTCCATCGTAGCGGCAATTTCCACTGGCGGGGCGATGGTAACGGTGACCGATATCCAATGCAATCCTGTGCAGTATGGAATTTTCAGTTTTGCCACGGAAAGCAATGATTTAAACATGGAAAAGGGTCTTTTGCTGACTTCTGGAACCGCTACCAATGCATTAGGACCGAACAATCAGGGCGGACTGGGCACCAATCTGGCTCCTTTTAATGATCCCGGGGATGCCGACCTAAACTATCTGTCCACCACTTTTGGGAATGGAAGTTTATCCCACGATGCCTGTATCATAGAACTGGATGTGTTTGCAGCCACCAACGAGGTGGTATTTGAATATGTTTTTGGCTCTGAAGAGTACCCGGAATACATTTTCAGTTCAGGCGGATTCAATGATATTTTTGCTTTTCTGGTGTCAGGTCCGGGCATTGCGGGCGATCCTAATCTGACCAACAGCGCTTTGAACATTGCGGTTTTACCCAACAGCACAACACCTGTTCAGATCGACAGTGTAAACAATCAGGTTAACTGGCAATATTATCGCAACAATGAATTGAGCCAAATAATTCAGTATGATGGACTTACCTCAGATTTCATGGGCGTGAAAAAAAGCCTCACTGCGAGGGTCCCGGTAACACCTTGTAATACTTACCACCTTAAACTTGCCATTGCTGACCGTGGAGACGAGTCTTTTGACTCCGGGGTTTTTGTTTCTGATATCAAGGCAGGTTCACCGGATGTCGCCATTCAATTTGCGAGCGGTGTTGATTATTTTATTGAAAGCTGCACCGGCGACGACGATACCCTTTTCATCCGGCTTTCAAAAGTGCCTACGGTAGCCACCACTTTTAATATCAGTCTGGGTGGTTCTGCCACCATTGGGCTTGATTATCTGCTGAATATCCCCCCCAGCATTACCTTCCAGCCAGGACAAACCACCCTGGCATTCCCCATTGTCCCGCTTGCAGATGTGTTGGCGGAAGGTACTGAAACCATCCTCATCAACATTTCGCGCAACTATGGTTGCGGCGAAGTTGTTTTGAAAACATTGGTAGCGGAAATCAAGGATGGCGTTGAAGTCGTTGTTTCCGGTGGTGATACCCTGAATGTCTGCAAAGGTGACTTTGTACAACTTCAGGCCAGTGGCGCCGACACTTATTTATGGCAGCCAACTGCTGCGGTGAGCAATGCCTACATTGCAAATCCGGTCACATCACCCACCGCGAGCCTTTGGCTAAGCGTGTTGGGCGCCGTAGGTTCTTGTGAAGATGTGGATTCGGTCTTTATCCATGTGATCGCACCTGGCATCGTGGTTACTGCGCTTTCGCCTACCTCCATTTGCCTGGGTGGAAGTGTTGAATTGCAGGCCGTGGTAGACCCGCCCGGCACGCCCGTAACCTGGAGCCCGGCCGTTGGACTGGACGATCCAAATAGTCTCAATCCTACCGCAACGCCCACATTTCCAATCACCTACACGGCTACTATTACGGTGGACGGCTGCACTGTTAGCGATTTTGTGACGGTGGACGTAGACACCCTGCATTTTCCGGATCTGATTGCTGATACGGTTTTGTGCCAAAATTATCCCGTGCAATTGGCCGCACCACTGAACACAACCACGCAGTATACATGGACCCCAGGCGATGGTCTGGACAACCCCAATAGCGCCGGTCCAATTGCCACGCCGGACGAGACCACCACTTATACCCTGGTGGCAACCAGCCAAAACGGGGCTTGCAGCCAGACAGGAAGCGTCACCATTACCATTATTTCGGCCGACATTGAAATTGTCGGTGAAGATCTGCGCTTGCTATGTCTTGGAGAATCCGATACCCTGACGGCCACTGTCAGCCCCCCCGGATCCATAACCACCTGGACGCCATCATTTTATCTCAATACTTCGACCGGGCCGACCGTGATCTCGACCCCGGATGAGTCCATCACCTACACGGCTACTTACAGCGTTGTCAGCGGTAACCGTACCTGCGTGGTATCCGATTCTGTTCGCTTAAAAGTGGACTCCCTGCCCGATCAGGCGATCCGCCGTTTTATGGACAAAGAAGTTTATTGTCAGGGTGATACGATCTATTTGCTTTCCAACACCTACGAGCCAGCCAATTTTCCGGGTATTGAACATTCCTGGCTTCCGCACGGATTGTTCCTGACGCCGGATGATCTTTGGAATCTGGTCATCATCGCCAACGATACCTTTACCTACCAGCGGATCACCAGCATCGGTGGCTGTCTGGATACTGCGGATATTTTTGTCCCGGTCTTTATCCCTCCTACGCTGACGGCCGTTGCGACTCCGCCCATTATTTGTCCTGGAGCTTCTTCGCAAATATTGGTGACGGTTACGCCTGAAAATCCGGATTATGAATACATCTGGGATCCTATGTCAGCCACTTCGCTTTCCTGTTCCGACTGTCTGGATCCGGTCGCTACGCCGCTGCAAACTACACTATATCAACTCAGTGTGAAAGATCTGCCTTGCCCGGCCGGCACCAGCGTGGCCGTTTTTGTAGAGCAATTACCTGTTTTGGAACTTGCCGAGAATCCTGTCATTTGCTCCACCGGATCCGTTATTTTGAACAACAGCAACCAGTCTGACGTAACCTATACCTGGACACCTGCCACGTTCCTGGACGACCCAACTTCAGCCAATCCGGTGTCCTCTGCAACCCAAACCATAACCTACCATGTTGTAGCGCAAGGCCCGAATTGCAGTTCGGAAGGCGATGTGACGGTTAAATATTTCAATGCCAGTGTAAATGCCGGTTCTGACCAGATTATTTGTGAAGCGGCAAATGCAACGCTCACGGCCACCACTTCGGGCGATCCGGGCACCCTGGTCTGGTTCCCAACCAACGAAACCACCAACAGTATTACGGTCAGCCCGACTGCATTACAAAATTATACCGTTACGCTCCAGTACGGTGAAGGATGTAGCGCATTGGACGAAGTAACCGTCGATGTGATTCCGCTGCCTGCCTTGAATTTCAATCCAAATACCACTATTTGTCTGGGTGAATCGATCCCATTAACCCTTCCCCCGAGTGGCCCGGGCACCTATCAGTGGTCTCCGGCAACCGGATTGAACAATCCAAATATTCCCAATCCTATTGCCACACCTACCGGCAACATCACCTATTCCGTTACAGCAACCAACCAAAACTGCACGGTGCAGGGCTCCATATCAATAAGTGTTGCGAGTGCCAATGTCAGCGTGGGACCAGATCAAAACCTGTGTTTTGGTGAATCTATCACCTTGACTGCTACTGTCACGGGAACTCCTGCAGACAGTATCATTTGGATGCCAGGTCACCGGATTGGCAGCAGTATTGAGGTATCTCCCGTGATCACCAGTACGTACACCGCTACCATTTACTACGGCATCAATTGCACCGATGCCGATGCCATTACCATAAATGTGTTCCCGCCCATTGTATTTGATGTGATTCAAGCTGTTCCTGATCCGGCAGATTCTATCTGCGAGGGTGTTACGGTAAAACTTCGCGTCGAATTGACCAGCAGCAATTTAGAAAGTCTGCAATGGATGGCCAACGGCGTACCCATCGCAGGTGCAACGAAGGATTCTGTGGAAGTTACACCTTTGGGTTCCACGGTTACTTACACCGTCGTAGCCACAGATGCCAATGGCTGCACCGCTGAATCTGACCCGGTAGTTTACAATACCAAACGTTGCTTTGAAATTCCAAACGCATTTACACCCAATGGAGACAGTGCAAATGACACCTTCGGACCCGTGCTATTGGGCGGCTCCGCTACGGTGACCAGGTTCCTGATCTTCAACCGCTGGGGACAAAAGGTCTTTGAGGCTACCCCTAATAATAAAGCCTGGGATGGCCGAACGGACGACAAATTGGCGCCAAGCGATGTGTATGTATACCTGATGGTCGTACGCTTTGGAAATGGCGAGGAGGAGGAATATCATGGGGATGTGACCTTATTGCGGTAAAAATGGCCAGTATTCGCCCACTTTCACTCGCGAGGCAAATTGCAGCCGTGCCTTTCCATTTCGTTCAACACCAATGGAAGTCTGCGGCCGTTAGCAAAGCAGAAAAGCACACTTTTGGCCCTCATCCGCGTCAATATTTGATGTTTTGGATGCCTCCACCGGGTGCGCCAGAACAACACAGCGTGGTCGTATATTATCACGGTGGCGGCTGGCGTTTGGGCTGGCCCGATCAATTTCCCACGGTGGCCGAATGGTTTTTGCGCAGGGGATTTCCGGTAGTAATGCCTGCGTACCGATTAAGTCCAGGGTTTGCTTACCCGGCCATGCGGGAGGATCTGAATCTGGCCTTGGGCAAGATTTTGGAACTCATGGAAGCAAATGGCCTCCAAAAAAAGAAACTTTTGATCGGTGGGATGTCAGCTGGGGCAACACTCGCTGCACATTTGGCTTTTAACCGCAATGAGTTGGCCGATTTCTGCATGACTCCGAATTATTTTTCAGGATTTATCTCCATGGCCGGGCCTTTGGATCTGAGTCAATTGCCCAATTTGGTGCCGCTGCGGCGTTATGCCGGTGGACCGCCGGGCAGTGAGGCTTTTCGCGCAGCAGACCCAATGACCTGGCTCACGGAATCAGATCACCTTCCCATTTTATTGATACATGGAACAGATGACGCTATTGTGCCTTTAGCCAGCTCCGAGCGGTTTTTTGAAAAATATTCCGGGCCAAAAACCTTGCATCTTATTCCCGGAGGTTCGCATCTGGACTCGCTGGGATTCGCATTGAATGATCAGGCGACAGCAGGAGTATTGCAGCAGTGGCTTGCTGAACTGAACAAAGGGTAGGTTTAAAGCCTTACCTTTGAGGACAGCATTGTTGTAAATATGCTTCTTACTATGATGCAAACACTTTTCAGGTTTATCTGCTTAATGCTGGCCATGGCACACATTCAAACTCTTTTTGCACAAAAGCAATCCGATTGGGAATACAAAGGCGAAAAAGACGGCATTAAAATTTACCACCAAAAAACTCCGGGGCTGTTGCATATCAAACTTGCTACTTCGGTGAAAGCCCCACTATCAGGCATAGCCGCCTTGTTTTCAGATGTAGATCAGTATAGTGTCTGGGGCTACAAGATGAGTCATTCACGCCTTTTACATCGCGTATCCCCTACGGAAGTATGGTACTATGCGAAGTACGACTTGCCATGGCCATTGGATGACCGGGACATCATTCTGCAAAGTAAAATGCAGCAAGACCCGGTTACACGAAGAATTGTCGTAACCAATACCCCCCACCCTGCCTACTTGCCTGAATATAAAGGTATTATGCGCATAAAAAACACCAATACCCGTTGGACTTTTGTGCCCGGGAAAGACGGATGGGTATACCTCGAGCAGCAGATCGCTACGGATTCTGCTAAAGACATGCCCGAATGGTTTGTTAATATGACCGCAGACACCGGGCCACGCGAGACCGCTAAAGCAGTCCGGAAAATCCTAAAAAAGGAGCAGTATCAGGCTGTTAAACTGGCACACATAAAAGACTGATTAGTAACAAGTTAAAAGTAACAAATCACAAGTTGATCGCGGAGTGCTAATTTCAACTTGTTACTTTTAACTTGTTACTTGTTACTTTTAACTTGTTACTTTTAACTTGTTACTTTTAACTTGTTACTTTTAACTTGTTACTTTTAACTTGTTACTTGTGGAAAAGATCAACTCGCTCAACAAAAGAGTCATTTGATCAATTTTACATTTCGTGCAATGGCTTCCCCGCGGTCGTTTTTACTGAGTGTAAACTCTACCATGTCGCCTTCGCGCAGGTCGTTAAAATCCGTGTCGACCAAAAAAGAAAAGTGGAAAAACAGATTATTGGTTTGCGGGAAATTGACAAATCCGTACCCATCCTTCAGACTGAAAATAGTGCTGCGCTTGGTTTCTCCATCTTCAACGACCTCCATAGGAGCAACAGGTTCTCCCTCGTCAGGTGAAGCACTGGTAAGATTGCGTTTTCGCTCCACAAAAAGACGATTTATGGGGAACTGAGGGTCGTTGTCGTCTGTGATAACTTCCTGCATAGCAAGGGGATAGGTGACTTCCTCCCAAAGTGCTTGTGAGGTTACTGTGCTGCGTCTGCGGCCTTCTTCATCGTAAAAATCGTAATCCCAGGCAAAAAGCATCACCCGGACACCCAGGGTGTGCAGCTTGCGTACCAAGGGCACAAAATCACTGTCGGAAGCGATGAGTACGAGCACGTCAAATTGTTTGTGCAGCGCAAGTTCAAAGGCCTCCAACGCCATCCAAACATCTATACCCCGTTCTTGCCGCTGGCCAAAGAATGTGGTTCTGACCGGGAGATAATGCGTTGTGACACCTTCCATCATCAGGATATCATCAAATAGTCGGTCGTAATAAAGCCGATTCCCTTCTGTACTGGCTTCCTGCGCAGACAGTCGTCCCCTAAAATAGTGGGCGTCGACGATCTGACAGAGGTGCATGTCTTTTTGCTCTTCCTCTGCAATTTTGTGGCGGATAAACTCGTGCAGGCCTGCGATACTGAGTCGGCCCCGGCGTTCGTGGTGATATGCGTAATAATTGGAAACGTGGAGGAAATAATTGCCGTCGTAAAAGACCCCTATACGGGTCAATTTCTTTTGAATATCAGACATTTGTGTTTGAAAGTAATGAACTAGATTTAACTAAAGCGGTACATAGTTTTCGGTACTCGATTCAAGGCACACTGTTTTGCTTTTTCTTTTAGGTACTATCTTCAGGCGGTAATGGATAGGTATAATTTTACGTAAGATTTTGATGCGGCTGCAAAGGACAGGATTTTTGACCGAAAAACACATATGGTGTATGAAAAAAAGAGCCGCTGATTTCATAGAAACCAACGGCTTAAACGGTGGGAAAATAATGGAGCGTCCTAATGTGGTTTTACAATACGGGAGAAGTACGGTGTCAATAACGTGAATTACGTTAAATCTTCTCAAAATCCTTAAAAACCGAAAACTTCACCTCCTCCACTTTCGCTCTGTATGCTTTCCAATGGGTATCAAAGAGTCCATTCACTTTTTCGATCACGTTTTCTGTTTCCCGTTTTGCTTTGGACATTGCTGTTTGCGCCGCAGCATTGGGCGCTCCGATTCCTCCACCAATATATCCAAAGGCATTCCAGTATTTGGCGTTCAACACTTCAGGATTCCGTTGGATCCCTTTCACCTCCTTGTGCTGGAAGAAATTTTCTTTCAAGACACCAATAGAATCCTTGATGGCTGAACCAAGTTTGTTCACCTCCTTTTTCAGGCTGTCCGGCACATTTATAAACTGACTTTCTACCAATCCGATCGTTTTTTCGGCCTCCTTTAATCGCTCATAGGCTTTGGTGGCGCGTTCCACGGTCTTGTACAATTCGCGGACTGCGGCGTTTTTAGCCTCCCGGTCTGCAGGGGTTATGTTGAGCCGTGGATCCTCCATCACTTTCACTTTCACCGAATCCTTATAGCCCATGTATTCCGCTTTTACCCAATACTCGCCCGGCAGAACCTGCGGGCCGCCACCGGGTTCAAGTTGATCGGGACCTGGTTCATTTTTAGAAGGAAACCGCACACCTTTGGTGTCTTTGTTCCACCAAATGCGACTGGAAAATGCTGAATCAAGTTCGGTCTTGTAGCGGCGCAGGGTGTCGCCGGTCATGGATAGCACCGTGATGGTGGCTTTATCTTTTTTAACCGCTTTACCCGCCGTAGCCTTGGCGGAGGCGGGTTTATCTTTCTTTTCCTCGTTCTTTTCATCCTTCTTCTCCTCCTTTTTTTCATCTCCATCCTTTCCCTTTCCCCTCTCCGCTTTTTTAATCCCGGGCTTCACCCAAACCGGAATGACCACTGCGGTACCCTTGTTTTCCCCTTCATAAGTAGCATCCACCGCAAAACGTGGTCCATCAAAAGAGCGGAATTCAGCAAGAATGCCCGGCTGCGCCGGAAAAAGTTTGAATGGCTGATCAAGAATGCCTGTGCCGGAACGCGCCAGTTCTCGCAATACAGATAAATTATCCAAAATCCAGATGCCCCGTCCAAAGCTTGCGATCACCAGATCCCCGTCGCGCTGCTGGATCTTCAAGTCATAAACCGGGACGCTGGGAAAGGTCTCTCCTGGAAACTGAACCCATGTTTCACCATAATTGATGGAAAAATACAGCCCTTGATCTGTGCCCAGGAAAATCAGATTGGGTACTTCTGTATCCTGCATGACGGAAAGACAAAAGTTGCCTCCGTTGGAACCATTCTGGGTTGGGAGATTTTTGGGCGAAACCAGTCGTTTCCATTTTTTGCCAAAATTGGTGGTATGGTAGAGATAAGGCTGCCAGTCGTTTTGCCGGTAATTATTCAACACGACAAATGCCTCTCATGGGTTATGGTGGGAAGACTCAATGACTGGAATCCAGGAGTTTTTGGGCGCGTCGGGCAGGTCTTTTGCGAAATTTGTCCAGGTTTTACCGTGATCCGTCGTCAATTGTACATTGCCATCGTCGGTACCCACCCAGCCTACCCCACGTTCCACTGGAGAAGGTGAAAGGGTGATAATGGTACAGTGGTTTTCAGCATTGGTGGCGTCAAAAGTTAGTCCTCCAGACACATCCTGATGCATTTTGGAAGTGTCGTTGGTCGTCAGATCCGGAGAAAGGATTTGCCAGGTTTGTCCCAGGTCGTTGCTGTGGTGCAAAAACTGGCTCCCAAAAAAGATTCCTTTGGGCTGCCAGGGGTCTTGTGCAAGCGCCGCATTCCAGTTGAACCGAAGTTTCGTTTCGCCATCAGGATGAAGCGGTTTGATATATTTGGTCTCTCCTGTTTTGCGGTCTACCAGGCCAAGTTCTCCACCCTGTGATTGTGCGTAAACATATCGCGGATCGTCCTTACGCGGCATGGTCTCAAAACCATCTCCAAAGTATACCTCCTGCCAGTCTGAGTTGCGGATTCCGCCAGATTTCCAAACCGCGGAGGGGCCTACCCAGGAGCCATTGTCCTGCAAACCGCCATATACATTGTAGGGCCACTCGTCGTCCGTTTCCACATGGTAAAATTGCCCCACGGGAATGTTCTCCGCATATCGCCAGGTCTTACCGCCGTCGAGAGTAATGTTAAGACCCCCATCATTGCCGTTGATGATGTAATTAGGATTATCGGGACTTATCCAAAAAGCATGGTGATCGGGGTGAATGGTCCATCCTGCCCAGGTAGCAAAGGTCTTTCCACCGTCTTCACTCTTTGAGATGAAAGTATAAATAGAATAAACCCGGTTTTCATTTTTAGGATCAACATAGATCTCGGAATAGTAAAATGGCCGGTCGCCCTGGCCTTTTTCGGCCATTTTTTGCCATTTTTTGCCACCATCGGTGCTTTTATAGAGGGCATTTTCTTTGGCTTCGACCAGTGCGTACACAATGTCGGGGTTACTTTTTGCTACGGCGAGTCCAATACGACCCAAATCGCCTTCAGGCAAACCGTCTTTGTCGGTTCTTTTTTCCCAGTTTTCGCCGGCATCATAGCTGACGTAAAGTCCTGAACCTTTGCCGCCGCTTTTGAAAAACCAGGGCCAACGGCGGTACTCCCACATAGCAGCGTAAAGTTTATTGGGGTTTTGCGGATCGGCCACCAGATCAGCACATCCTGTTAAATCATTGACATACAAGGTTTTATTCCAGGTTTTTCCCCCATCAATGCTTTTGAAAACACCTCGGTCTTCCGTAGGGCCATAGGTAGAACCGAGGGAAGCCGCGAACACGATATCAGGATTGTCGCGATGCAAGACCACCCGGTGAATGGTGCGGGTATTTTGCAGCCCCATACACACCCAGTCTTTGCCGCCATTGATGGTTTTGAAGATACCAACGCCAAAATTTTGAGAGTTTCTTGGGTTTCCTTCGCCGGTTCCGACCCATATTTCGTCGGGATTGCGTGGATTGATGGCGATACTGCCGACCCCCTGTGTAGGCGCCTTATCAAAAATGGGTTCCCAGGCAGTTCCGCCACTTTTGCTGCGCCATACCCCGCCTGATGCTGCGCCCGCGTAAATGACTTCCGGGTGGGTTGGATCTACTGCAATGGCGGTAATCCGGCCCGACATTGCACCTGGTCCGATGTTTCGGATATGCATGGTTTTTAGCACTTCGGAATTAAGGGCCGGACGATTTTGCCCTGTGCCAGGCGTCAAAAGCAAATTAAACGTGACAAGGATTAAAAGGGAATGTTGGAGCGTTAGACGGTGTGTGTATTTTAACATCGAAAAAGTTTTAGTGCGCAAAACTGCAAAAAGCAGGGGGAACGGCGGCCTTTTTGGTTTTTTTTCGATGAAACAAGGCCTTTTGAAAACTGTTTGGAGCCCTCAGCCCATTTGGTGACGGTCCCGAAGCACTTAATAAATTCTTCCCAAAAATACATAGGCCACCCCAAACGGAGTGGCCCATGCGTCTTTGTTCACAGTATTCGAAACTACTATCGAACCACATTTAGTTTGGCTACAAATGCACGTCCGTTCTGCTTGTTTTCCAGTCGGACGAAATAGGTAGCCGGTGGTAAGGGCGAGACATCAAGAAAGAACACGTTGGCATCCTGTTCTACCCGGACACTGCTGGCCGATACCAGCGATCCGCCAAGGCTGTGCAGCATAAGTCGCGCGTCAAATGCTGCTCCGGTATTGCTAAATCCGATCTCCGCCTGAATGCTGGCAGGATTTGGAAATATGGTCAAGGGCTTCTCTGTCAGATAGTTATCACTGGTCCCAACCGTCATTGGGAGGTAACAATCCGGACTGACGACCGCAGCTGAATCTACCAATGCTATTTTGGAATAACCCTCAAACATGGTCTCTGTAAGCACCTCCTCGTTTGCACCCAACCAGTCTTGCAGCAAGGTGGTGAATACCTGACTGTAGTCAAACTGATACCCCTGAAGCTGATTGTCGTTGGTTAGATTGGAGAGGTTCACGTTGGTACCGCGAACACCTGCAGCGATGTTTTTTCCGAAAATCAACATAGGGGCAAGCGTACCATGATCCGACCCATCAGAACCATTTTCTTTGGCACAACGACCAAATTCTGAAAAAGTGCAGGCCGTTACCTGATCTGCCAATCCGAGGCCTTCGAGGTCGTCCATGAAGTTTTTAACAGATTCGGCAAGGTCAAGCAGTAGATTTGCATGATCGCCCACCGTTGGCGAGCCACCATTTACCTGTGCATTGTGGGTATCAAAGCCTCCGAGCTGACATAGGTAGATTTTTGTCTTGCAACCGCCCTTTATAAGTCGGGCAATGGTTTGTAATTGTGGCGCAAGACGGCTGCCATTCGTTGATGGGTAGGTGGTCAGATAATTCGATCCTGCACTGAAAACCTGGGAGATCCGCTGGGCATAAAGGCTGGTGCTATTTTCCACCCCCATGATGAATTCAAGTTCTTCCCCGTGTTCGGAATCCGGCACATTTGCAATGGGCGCGCCTCCAATGGTCTGGATCAGGGAATAAAACCCGGCAGCATCCTGACCGCTCAGGTTAATTACATTCTGGTGTTCCGTCTCTGTGTGAAAACCCAGCGCAGTGGTTGGATCACCGATCTGGATACCCAATGGATCAGGCATGGCTGACGTGGGAACCCCCAGCACATCGGGGTAAAAGGCCTGAAGTGCACGGCCCATCCAGCCTGATCTTATATTGTTATTGGCAATGGTGCCATCGCCGCCACTCATCCATAGGTCTGTGCCTTTGAAGTGACTTTGGTTCATGCTTTCATAACCAACACCTTGCACGACCGTTGCCCAGCCTTTTTCATACAACTCTTTGATTTTCAACAAGGAGGGGTGGATACCGACCTGATCATCGGTGCTCAAAGTACCGTCTAAATTGACATAGGCATTTTCAGGGATACCAATGCTCGGGCGAAGGTTAGCGTAGGTATCGTATTGATTGATGGGAATGATGGTATTGAGACCGTCGTTGCCTCCTTTGAGTTGGATCAGCACAAGTACCCGGTCTTCCACGCCATCACAACTGCTGAGCAGCCGGGCCATTTGGCTGTTGGCAAATGGCCGCAATGCGTGTCCGTTCACCACGAAAGGTGTTACGGTCGCGGCAGGGAATATTTTTAGGAAATTTCTACGTTTCATAGTTTCATTAATTTGATAATGAGACAATGAGATAATTTGATAATGAGTGATATTGGAGTAATTATCACATTTTCAAATTATCACATTATCAAATTAGAATGTCTGATATTCTGGTGAGAACAAAACGGCCTTGATGAGCCTTTCGAGTGCCAGGGTAACCTCTGTTGCATCGTTGGTATTCAGGTAGTTTTGCCACTCATAAGTCCAATCGGCTGGCGGCAAATTGTCGAGAAAAACCTGAATATGGAAATAGTTGAAACGGTCGGTATCCACTTCTTCCGGCAAGAGGTACTTAAGCAGATCCTCTACCAGAATTTGGGAGTCCAGAGCGTTTGAAATAGCGCCGCTGTTTTTCACCCAGGGCGCAATATCCAGTTTCGTACCCAGCTGGTTGCTGGTCGATCCACCGATCGTCAATTTACCACTGAGCAACATTTCGGGCATTTTGTAGCGGGTAATGATGGTCGTGGAATTGAACCACTGCCGACTGAAATCCGGTTCAGTGTAATAGGCCGGATAACCTGCTACATCCGAGGCGAAAAAGAGCGGAAGATTGGCAGTGCCAAAGGCGCGCTGCAGCATTCCGCGCTCAAAAATCTGGAAATAAGCGTTTGTATTGGCAACCGGATCTGGCAACGGCATGCCGAAGAACGACATAGTATGGTAATTGAGTTCGAGCGGCGATTTGATCAAACCGCCCACAATTTCGTCCACATTGTCTGAATCGTCCGCATCGAAGAAATGTTGGCTCTGGAATAATTGCTGTAGTACAGGTTTTACTTCAAAGTTGTTGGCAATCAGCGTATTGGCCAGCGGAACAATTATGTCTGTCTCAATTTCTGTGGAGATGTTCCGGCTCACAAAATAGCGATACAACCGGCGACAAAGATTTTTTGCAGTTTCAGGCTGTGAAAATATCATATCAACAAACGCCTGCAATTCAACCCACATCCCGACGGCGTTTGATGCGCCTGTGATAACTGTATTACCGAATTTTGAGGAGAAAGATTTGTTCCCTGTCGAGTGTTGGACAAAAACAGCGTCTCCACGAGGAATGCCCGTTTCATTGTCTACTACATCGCGGTTGAAACGGGTTCGGAAACCAGTTAGAACTTTGGCGGCTTCCACGATATCGTCCTCAGTGTAATTGGTGTAATCGCCGGGGCCTATTTGTGGTCCTTTGCCTATGGTGAACAGTTCCAGAAATTCCCGGGCGAAATTCTCATTGGGGTTGGTTTTGGTATTCTGCGTATTGTTCAAATAGAGCAGCATGCTATTGTCGGTCACCACTTTATACGCTAATTTTTTAAAATTGCCCAAGGCGCCCCATCGCATGAGCTGGAGGTAATCGAAGAAACTGGAACTCCGCCCGGTATTCGCCGTTACCTGCATGAACTGGTGAAAAAAGAACTGCATTTTATGGCCGATTCCAGTGTCCCGCAACGCTTCGTTGCACCACCAGACCATGGCCCAGCGCCGCAATATAAAATCTTCGGCTGGCACATTAACAGGCGAGCCAGGAAGCGGCAACAACCAGGTTTGCACCGGTGAGCCTTGAACCAAAAGGTCTTTGAAAATCGGTTGGCTTTGTTGGAGCGGATTTAACTGGAGCAAGGCGCCCATGGCCTGGGCGGCAGTTTGTCCAGCCAGTTGGTCCACCATAGGTTTCGTGAAATTGAAACTTGTGCGACGCAAAAGGTGTGCAGCACGACGGTGGCCCAGCGAACCTGTCAAAGGTGAGAGTGATGCCATAGTTCGGGAAGGATTGTTTACCCGCCATAGCCTTGGCGAAGGCGGGTGAAGTGAATGAATTATACGTGGTCTTTGAGGGGAATGGGGCTTTGACCGAGTCTTGGGGAGACGGTTTAACGAAGCGTTTAATTTTTTTTAAGTTTGTTGTGCAAATGCCAGAAATGCCAATGGCGGCCGGTCCATAAATGGTGGCATGGCCTTTAGGTCAATGACATTGACCTAAAGGCCATGCCACCATTTACCTCATCGGATTACGGTCAGATCCCCCAATTTCTTCAATACTGTACCATCTACCAGCTCCAGTTCGATTTGCCAGAGGTAGACTCCGGGATTTACCAGTTTGCCTCGATAACGGCCATCCCAAGTCAGCGCGTTATCGCCAGGCAAAGCATTGCGGGTTTCATGTAGCAATTCACCCCAACGATCGAAGACACGGAATAGGTTTACCTGACGCACTGCGGGGTTAAAGCCCAGCACAAGATTGGTATTTTCTCCTGTGCCGCCCATTGCATTCGGGATATACACTCCGATGAATTGCTCGACCATCAAAAGCATCTCATCCGTGGCCGTGCAGCCGTTTATGTCCTTAATGGTGAGCACATACCGCCTGGTTTCCAAGGGAGTTTGTACGATTGGATTCGGACACTCCAGACAACTTAGGTAAGTAGTGTCACTCCAAATCCATTCTATAGGGGTGAGGCCGTCTAATCCAATTTGTAAGGGCAGAGAAACGCCCAATTGAATGCTGGTGTCTGCAGGTAAATTAATGGAAAGTGGCGGAGGTTGTAATACGGTGGAAGCAATGGTATCCTGGCAATCATACACGTCTTGGCTCACAATGTAGTAGGTACCCGCGTGTAATTCGGGATAATCAACCACTTGTGTAAAGGGCCCGCCATTGAATTGAAATAGCAGCGATGGATCATTGGTCAGGATTTGAATCCCGCCGGTGTACTCGTCAAAACAATCCGCAGAGTCAATTTCGATGGTGAAAATAGCTTGAGGGTGTTCATTGATGGTAATTGCCGCTGTTTCAGTGCAATTATTGCCATCGGTCACGGTCAGGGCGTAATCTCCGGCGGGCACATTGTCTAACCCGGGGAGCAGGTTTCCTGTATTCCAGACATACAAAAGCGGATCAACCCCATCGGTTATGCTCGCGGTGAGGGAAGCATTGGATTCCCCAAAACAGGCGGTTGTTCCGTCAATTTCCAATTGAATCTGAGGGTAAACAAACAGGCTTACCAGCTGTGTCGAATCACAACCATTGGAAGCCGTAAAATAACCCGGATAATCTCCGCTGGTCGTTTGTTGGGCTCCAAATACATTCGAAGAGTCGCCGAAACAGATAACACGCGATTCATACAGGAAGAATGTGTCCTTTGGAGCCACCCGTACCAATACGGTGGAATCGCAACCCGTACTGGCCGTCAGGTGGAAGGTCATCTCTTCCTCGGCGGCGAGGTCAACATTGTTGATGGAAAGGGTCGAGCCGAGGCATACCGCAGTGTCTACGGTAAAGTTGTAGGTACCAATTCCGGTCCCGAGTACGCGCACCAGTACTATGGAATCGCAACCGTGGATGGTTTGGAGCGCAAACAGGCGGCTGCTGTCCGGTTCTATAGATTGTCCGTTCCATACTACTGCACTGCCGTAACAAATCGTGGTGTCTACAGCATAATCGAAGGTCTCATGAAGATAGATCAATGCCGAATCGCGGGCTGAGCAGCCATAGGAATAGGCGGCCTTCAAGGTTACCCAGGTTGGCGTGAGCGGCGCCAATGAAACGCTTGAGCAGGTTGTACAACTGAGGGTTACGCCTGCCTCCCAGGTGTAAGCATCAAAGCCAGAGACGGTAAGGGTTGCCGAATCTCCCGGACAAATGCCCTGATCCGGACCGATGTCTACCATCGTGCTGGTGTCGAGGCCCACCACAATGGTATCCGTTTGGGTGAAGTTGCATATATCTGTGACGGTTACAGCGTAAATACCAGGCCCTTGCGCAGTAAATGTGGAATCATTAGAATTATTGGTCCAAACCCACCCTACCAGGTCCTGCCCTGCGGCATTGAGCAGCATGGTACTCAGATCACAGATGGCCGTATCCTGTCCTAAAAAAACCACATCAGGTTGATAATGAAAGTAAAAACCTGTGATGTTGTTGGCAAAAACGCATTCCGCAATGCTGGTGGCCGGAAAGTCTGTAGTTAAATCAAATGGAGGAAGTATAGAATGGTCGTCGTTCAAAACCAGAAAAATGGAATCGTTGACTATGCGTGGTACGCGGATAATGAGGGTGTCACAGGCGCCCTCCGCTATGGTAGCCGACGCAGCAACAATTCCGATCCATTGCGCAGCTGTGGTCTGTGGATTCCCAATATAAGCCGAAATAGGCGTATTCAGTGGGAAAAAATTATCCCCAACATTACAAATTTCAATTAAAATCTGAAATGAATCCTGGCCACAAAGTGGCTGATTGATCAAACTCAGTGTAGCATCCGGAGAAGGGAAGGTGGGAAATGAATACTGATTCATAAAAGTATTCATCCGGCGTTTGTTCCCTACAAGTTGCTGCTTCTGCTGAAAGCGGGGTACGCTTAAGTCATCATTGATGTTCGTGTTGAAATAGCCGTGTTGATTCCACACGGGCCGGGAGACGACATCCGGTGATCCAACAATCTCATAGGCGATCACAGTCCCATCAAAAAAACTGCCGTTGGTCCCGCATTCGATCAGTATCTCGGTTTTCCCATCAGCATCCACATCAAGCACCAGCGGGTTCTCAATGTGGGTCAAACTCCGGCAAATATCCTCCCAAATAACATTGCCCGTAGCACCATCCAGTATCTGCAATTTATCTTCACTTCGGTAAATCACATCCGAAGTTCCATCGCCGCAAAAATCAAAAACGCTTGTGCAGGTTATGGAAGATGGGTCGTTTACAGGATTTACCCAAAGCGGAGTAAAGTCGTTGCGCAGTGCGTAGAGCCAGGGATGGCCGACGAAGCTGATGTCGGGCAGACTGTCTCCATCGAGGTCGGCCACATTCACCCTCGAAGCACCTTCGCTCCAATTGTTCAGCAATTGGAATTCGCGCATAATCGTGTTGGTCTGAATATCCCAGACATAGACGGTGTTCTGCCCGGCTTTTTGGCCTTGTACAATGGCATCCAGATCGCCGTCACCGTCGAAATCCGCTACGCTGGTGAATCCGTCTGAATAGGTCAGCGGGGCAATAGCCACCGGTAATACCAGCCCAGTGTTCAGGTTGACCGAAAGTACTTGATTGCCCGCCACTATTTCAAGTCCCTGGCAGCCAAAACAGGCATTATCAGGCATTACATCTACCGGAACGGTGGATGCAAAAGAATAACCAACGGCAACGCGGGCAGGGTGTTCTCCGTCCGAGAGTAAATTCGAACCAGAGGCTAAAAGAGCACCTGTCTGGCCATTAAAGACTTGATTGCCAATGTTAACTTCGGGCCAGCCGTCATGGTCAAAATCTGCAATATTGGGCACGGCAAACTGATAGCGTTGGTCATATCCAACCAACACAGAGCTGGTGTATTTAGGCGCACCAGTATGTTCGTAACAATGCAATTTTCGGTCATAACCTACGATTACGATCTCTCCAAAACCGTCATTGTCCAGGTCGCCAATCGCTGGAGCAGTACCACCAGGCCAAAGGGTACTTGGTTCTACAATATGCACTTTGATTTGCCCGGTTACACCATCCAGAATGTACAGGTCTGATTGCTCCACCCGGGTCGTCACCACTTCCGGAATGCCGTCTCCATCCATATCACCCGCCACTACCGGCGAAAAAGTACCCGTTTCTGCATTGGAAACCCATTTGGTAGCCAGGGAAATTGGGTTACATGGAGGTCGGAAATGACAATCCGGTATACAGGCATTGTAATAAAAACTATCGCATTGGGCCGTACAGGTACAGTCGGTGTCGAAGCAATCAATCAACCCATCCCCATCATCGTCGAAGCCATTGTTGCAATCCTCTACGGATTGACTGTGGATAAAGAAGGGAATACAAAAGAAAAGGCTTAAAAAGGAGATTTTTAGTCCTGCGGAATTGTTCAGAGACGGTGTTTTCAATGTCATTAGAAACTCGGTTTTGGTTTTGCCGGGCGCAAAACGGTGGTTTTCCCACTTTCATCTGCCCGATAAAGCGATTAA
>JAUSMG010000232.1 GCA_030645295.1 Saprospiraceae bacterium
AGCAGCAACCACCATCAGTTTTGAAGGTTTAATACGTCCTTATCCCCGAAATTCTCATAGGAGCTGGTAATCACCTCTTCTCCCGGTTCCAAACCGCTCAGCACTTCAAAAAACTGCGGGTTTTTACGCCCCAAAGAAATATTTCGTTTGGTGGCTTTTTCGCCGCCCGGGCTGATCACATATACCCAGTTGCCGCCGGTGTCGCTGAAAAAACCACCCGTGGCGAGCAAGGTTGCTTCGGCTGGCTTGCCCAGTTGGAGGCGAACGGGGACAGATTGACCGCGGCGGATGCCATCGGGTATTTTTTCAAAGGTCATGTCCACGTCAAAACGGCCGTTGCGAACTTCGGGATAAACCTTGGAAACGACCAGTTTGACCTTTGCACCGTTGAACTCAAACGAGCCTTCCAGTCCGGGGAAAATCCGCGAAATATAGTGCTCATCCACCTCCACCCGCATTTTGAATCCGTTGAGGTCGTCGATCTGGCCAATATTTTGTCCGGCAGTGATGCTGGCGCCAATTTCCACATCCACCCGCGAGAGCAAACCGGAGACTGGCGCCTTGACCGCAAGGTTCGCCAGATTGTCCTTCATCATGGACAGGTTGAGTTTCGTGCGTTCGAGGGTTCCTTCGAGTTGTTTGATCTGGGTGACGCTGTTTTCTTCCTGAAATTTTTGGTTTTCTATTTCGATCTCGCGCTGTCCGGCGAGCCGCTCATAGTTGTTTTTCACCCGCTCAAACTCTTGTTGGCTGACGACCTTATCGGCAAAAAGTTTGCTGCTTCGGTCATAATCTGCCCTGGCTTGCTGGATCTGGAAATCAAGTTCAGAAAGTGTTCTCCGCAGGGCAAACTTATCCTGACGCAGGCGAAGCCGGGTGTTTTCCAACTCATTGATTAGCCGATACATTTCCGTTTCGCGGTTCACAAATTCCATCGTAAGTCGTTGATTTTCAAGCTTCAAGATCAAATCGCCTTTTTTTACAGAAGCGCCGCCGTCGAGGAGTTTTTGCGCCACATAGCCACCTTCGATGGCATCAAGTTGGTAGGTTTTTAAAGGCTGTACTACACCGGTTACGACGATGAACTCATCGAAAACACCGCGCTCGACTTTAGAGACCGTGATTTTTTCACGGTTCACGTTCAGGCTGCTCTGGCTGCCGTTGAGCACAGTGCGCACGGCAAAAATCAAAAACGCCACGATACCTACTGCAAGAGCGATGCGTTGAGGGGTAAATACTTTTTTCTTGATTGGACGATCCATAGGGAACTATGATGTATGATGTATGATGTATGACCTACAACTCCGTGCCAATCTGGTAATCCCTTATAAATCAATTGGTTTGATGGCATTAAGCGTTTCTTATTGCGTTCGCGGGCGAACGCGAGTGTTCGAAATCGGACAGTGGCGGGGCATCCGTTAAAATAAAAAATCGTTCTGATATACTCAGGTTTCTCGATGCCAATGTGAGTGCCCAAACCAAAGCTGGGTTGTCCTCTTGCCGAGATCCGTCTGCATCAAGCGCACTTTGGTCGAGCATTTGCACTTCAGAAAACCCAAAAGGGCAAGCACCCGGTCCTCATTGCGGCTTTCCGGCGATTCGTCCGCCCAATTTTGCCCTTCGGTAAATTTTTATGCTCAAAAGACTGCCTGAAATGCCATTTTTGCGGCAAAGAAATCTGTGCTGGCCTAAACCTAAACGAGCAGTAAGGGCGGCAGGGATTTTCAGCTTAGGCTTTGCAAACTGCTTTCTGTGTCCTTCAAAACATGAAAAAACTGTACATTCTGGCTTCATTAATTCTATTGACATTTGGGGCAATTGCCCAGGTCAATGTCGACAGTTTGTGGGCTTTGTGGAGCAATCCCAATCAGGCAGACACCGTCCGCTTGAGAGCCATTCAGGACATAGCTTGGAGCCTGATGTACAGCAATCCGGACTCGACCGCACTCCTGGCGAATCAGGGGATTCAGTTTGCCCAAAAAATTGGCAGTGAAAAATGGGAGGGCAAACTGCTGAACACCATAGGTGGCACGTATCATGTGAAAGGGGACTATCCGGAGGCGCTCAAAAATTACCAGAAAGCATTGGTAATGCTGAAAAAAGCTGGAGAATTGAAGGGTGTAGCCTCTATGTACAACAATCTTGGGCTGATTTACAGAGAAAAAGGCAACAACCGTAAAGCCCTTGAATTTTACGAAAAATACTTCAAAATAGGCGAGGATTTGCAAAATAGCGACATTCTGTCGGCGGCATTCAACAACCTGGGCACCCTGTACAGCGACCAGACCAATTATTCTAAAGCCCTGGAATATTATCGAAAAGGGCTTGAATTCGCAGAAAAACTGGGCGACAAGTATGGCATTGCCATTGCTTACAACAACATTGGGTCTATTTATTATAACCAAAGAGTTTATACCGATGCACTGGAGTATTACCACAAAAGCCTTGGCCTGCGTCAGGAAGTGGGCGATCAGCGGGGGGTAGGCCTTATGTACAACAACATCGGGCTCATTTATCAGGAACAGAAAGATTATCCCATAGCGTTTGAATACTATCAAAAGGCGCTTGCCATTCACGAGCAATTGGGCGACAAGCCAAGTCTTTCCAACACCTATTATAGCCTTGGGACCTTGTTTACCGACCAAAGATCGTATCAAAAGGCAGTAGCCTGGTGCGCCAAAGGTTTGGCTGTCAGTGAAGAAATTGGCGCACTACGCCCGGCACGTAACGCGTGCAGTTGCCTGTATGAAGCCTATAAAGGAATGGGTAATATGGCAAAGGCATTGGTCTGGCACGAGCAATTCGTGGCATTAAATGACAGCCTGCAACAAGAAGAAATCGACCAGCGCCTAGACCAAATGGAGTTTGAAAAAGAAATGCTGACGGACAGTCTTATGCGGGAAGAGGAGAAGCAGCACATTAAAATCAGCTACCAGCTTGACCTGAATAAAAAAACGCAAACCCGCAACCTGATACTGGTGGTGAGTATTGGCATTTTATTCCTGGCCATCGTGTTCTTGAGCCGGATGTTGTATTTCCAAAAAAGGTCAGAGGGGCTGCAAGACAAAACACAGCAGCTTGAAAAACAGCAGTTGATCAATGAGATCGACCTGCTGAAAACGCAGGTCAACCCTCACTTTCTTTTCAACAGCCTGAGTATCCTTTCTTCGCTTGTTCATGTGAATGCCGATCTTTCGGAGCAATTCATTGAGCAGTTGGCCCGCTCTTACCGTTATATTCTGGAGCAAAAAGATCAAACACTGGTAAGCCTTCGCACCGAATTGGAGTTCATCCGGTCTTATGCTTTCCTGTTGAAGATCAGGTTTGACAACAAATTTGACCTGCGGATGCAGATAGCAGAATCTGATCTGGACCGTTACAAAATAGCCCCGCTAACCCTGCAACTATTGCTGGAAAATGCGGTAAAACACAACAGGATGTCGGCTCAGGATCCACTGGTAGTAGAAGTTTTGGTGGATAATGATTTTCTGGTCGTAAAAAACCCGCTCCGTATGCGGCCCCAACGGGAGCCTTCCACGGGTACGGGTTTGAATAATATCATCAACCGCTATGCTCTGCTTACTGATCGCACCGTAAAGGCGGGTGAATGTGAAGATTCGTTTATAGTACGTGTCCCCCTGCTGAATGCTTCCATACCTGTCGTGCAATAGTATGAATAGAATTCTCCTCATATTCTGTTTGGGTGGCTATTCCACTTTTCTTCCGGCGCAGGTAAATGCCGATAGTTTACACAAGATCTGGAATGACCCGGGACAAGCCAATACGACGCGATTGCAGGCTATACACAATTTGGCAAGAGGTCTGTTGCACAAAGACCCTGAGGCTACCCATGCCCTTGCCCAGCAGGAACTGGAGCTTGCGCAGAAAATCCAGAACAAAAAGTGGGAGGGTAGAGCCTTGATTGTCATAGGGCTAACCTGGCATTACCGAAGCGAATTGGCCAAAGCCGTGCAGTATTACGAACAGAGCATGGTTTTGCTCGAATAGGCAGGCGATCGCAGCGCTATAGCGGCTGTTTACGGTAATATGGGCGATGTGTACCGTGTGCAAAGCAATTACCCCAAAGCCATTGAGTGGATCAATAAATCCCTGATGATGGCCGAAGCCCTCGGCGACCAAAAAAGAATTGCTGACGCGTATATCAGCATGTCCATCATGTACTATGATACCCACAAAAGCAATGACAAAACAGAAGCATATCTATTAAAGGCACAGGCAATCTATGAAACCCTGGGCAGTCAGGAAGGCCTTTCATTGGTTTTTGGCAATCTGTCATCCATTTATCTTGATGCGGTGCCGCTGCTACATTGACTTAATAGGCTTGTGCTGCTCCGTGACTGCTGCTGGTGCCAAGCAGCACAACCTCCTATTACCGCCATCCTTCCTTCACTTTCTGGCATTCATCCTCAAAAAATATTTTTTTAAAGTTCAGATTTGCACTTTTGCTGGTAAATTCATTCAAAGTATGAACACAATTATAATCGAAGACGAAAACCTCACGGCCCAGCGTCTGGAGGGAATGTTGAAAAAATACAACCCAAACATACAGGTGTTGGCTATACTGCCTTCTGTGGCAGAGTCGGTGCAATGGTTGCGCAAAAACGAAGCGCCTGATCTGGTGTTTATGGATATTCACCTGGAGGACGATCTGTGCTTCAAGATCTTTGAACTGGCGCCGCTTTCTTCCCCGGTCATATTCACCACCGCATACGATGAGTACATGGTTAAGGCATTCAAAGTCAACAGTATAGACTATCTGCTCAAGCCGGTGAATTATGTTGAACTCATTGCTGCGCTGGACAAATACAAGGCCCTGAAGGAACAATTTTCCAAGCCGGATTTTGATACGCTGCTTCAATACATCGGACAGAGGGAGCCGGAATATAAGACCCGGTTTATGATCACCGTTGGCACCAAGATCCGGAGCGTTGAAACCGCTGAAATTGCCTTTTTCTATTCCGATGATAAGATCACTTTTTTGGTCACTAAAGAGGGCCAGCAACTCCCCATTGATTTCAGTCTGGACAAACTGACCGCATTGCTTGATCCGAAGCATTTTTTCCGCATCAGCCGACAGTTTTTGGTTGGTTTTGGTTCAATTAATGCCGTGCACACCCATTTTAAAGGCAAATTAAAACTTGAGCTTGCACCAAAATCGAAGCTGGAGGTGTTTGTAAGCGGTGACCGTATGACGGATTTTAAAGAGTGGCTGGGGAAGTGAGGGGAGCCTATTGACCATGCTGCTAATACGGCCATTCATCTTCTATTTTCTGGCATTCGGTAAGTCATATTTGGTACAGCCTGTCTATTGTGGGCACTTTTGTCGGGACAAAAAAATATTAGTCTTAGCTATGAAAACAATTGCATCCAGAGACACCCGTCCTGCTATCCTGACCGATGAAACGCTGATCAGCCTGGTCCTTTCCGGACAGGAAAGTGCCTGCACAATTTTGGTGAAGCGTTACGAGCGCTTGCTGCATAGTGTACTCCAGAGTTATCTGCCTGATTATGAATCCCGGCAAGAGGTCATACAAGACACCTTCCTGCGCGCTTTTCGCGCACTGCCGGGTTTTCGTGGCGAATCTAAATTCAGTACCTGGCTGTGCAAGATCGCCCGGTCACAGGCCATCAGCCGGCTCCGTATGAAGCGCTATGCTGCCTGGTCCTCTATCGAAGGAACCTTGTCGGACTGGGAAGCTGATCTGCATTCCAATGAAGTGCTGCTGGAAAAACAGGAATCGAGCCAATTGCTACGCCTGGCCGTACAACAACTCCAGCCAAACGATGCCAAAGCGCTCGAGCTGTTCTATTTCTACGAGCAAAGTTTCGAAGAGATCGGGGCACTCACAGGCTGGACGGTCAGCAACATCAAAAGCCGCCTTTTCCGCGCCCGGCAACGCCTCCATGCCAGCTTGCTCAAAGAAGGATTACAGGCTGAATATTTTGCCTGAGCAATCTCTAAATCATGTTCCAAAAACCGCCACTCATCCCGATTTTCAGGCAATTCAGTAAGTCTGTTTTGGGACGGCATGGATTACTCCGGCACATTTGTGCCATCAGATAACATAAACATTTACACAACAGAAGTTATGAAAAACATCCTCGCCCTGATCTGGGTATTTGCCACCGTTCCCGTTTTTGCACAAAAAACGCTATCTCCAAGCCTTGAACCCTATAAAGCAACTTTAGATCAAACCGTAACCAAAGCGCTGCAACGTGCTGGTTTTGACCTGATTGCAAGCCCGGTAGCGGATGCAGCACCGGTGGTTCAAAATCGTTCCGGTCAACTGCAACTGGATTCAACCAAATCCTTTTTCGGATATGATTTTGTAGGTACGGACGATACTATCCAGCTTTTCCGCACCATTTATCAGTATCCTCAGCCTACCCTGGAGATCCATACCGAATACCAATACGAAATTGATGCCTGGCAGACGGTGAGCCGCTCAAATATTTTCAAAGACAATCAGGACCGAATTGTAGAAGTATTGTCTGAGGCCTTTGATCCGGTGCTGGGTGATTTTGTGAACGATTCCAGAGCAGTCGTTTTTCCACATGAAGATTCGCCGGTCCTTTTTGATTCTTTCCACGTGTACGGATGGGACTCACTGGCCATGGACTGGTTGCTGGTATTTTACGGAACCAATAAGTTTGACGCTCAAGACCGCCTCATTGAAAGCATTTCTTCGTTCGATTACTTTGGTCAGCCTTTACTGCTCAAGGATGTGTATTCGTACGATGCCAATGGCGACAATACTTTGGCGGAATCTTTTGCGCTTTTTAGTGGGATAGAGATCCCCTCCGGCAAAAGGGAAATGGAGTATCAAAATCATCTGCTTACACAGGAGATCGCGTTTTCGGACGATGGCATGGGCGGCTTATCCGCCCAAAGCAAAACCACCTACACCTACACGTCCTTTGACAAAGTGGAACAGGTAAATGCATTCCTGTGGAGCCTGGATATAAACGATTGGGCGCAGACCCAGGGTGACACCTATGGATACGACAACGCTCAGCGGGTAAACTCCAAGGAAACGGTGATCTATAGCCAGGATGGTTCTGAGGAGCGTAATTTGTCAAAATACGACTACGTCGAAGACGAAAAATTGAAATCGGAGGCCAATTACTATTGGAGTGTTAGTGACTTCTTCCTGAGCGACCGTAAATTCTACTATTACAGCAATGGCACCTTGTCAGAGGAAGAGCCTCATGTGGTTACGCCGTTGGCGCTTTCACCCAATCCAACCAGCGGTCTTGCCCTGTTGAACCTCGAAGAACCTGCCTTGTTCCAGATCTACAATAGCCAGGGTGAACTGGTGCACAGTGGAGCTTACCAGCCCAACCATCATCTCAATGTCAGCGACTTGCCAAGTGGCATGTACTTCATTACTGCACGTTCTGAGCATGAACAGTTCGCAGGTCGTCTGGTAAAAGAGTGATATGCCTATGAAAAACAATCTTCCTGTAACGCCGTCGGGCGATTCCCAAGTCGCCTGGCGGCATTTTATAATTTATAAAATGGTACATACCATGTTGCTGGCCGCATTTTACCTGGCCGTTTTCCTTTTTAAAAAATTCAGGCAGATGCCTCAGGTTCGGTGGCATTTCAACAACTCCGGGAAGGAGCTACGCCAGAGATTTTCTGATGCGGAGATAGAACATTTACTCGAACTGCGCTGGTGGAACTGGCCCATCGAAAAAATTACGGAAAACGTACATTTGCAGACGGGAAATGCTGTCCCTGAACGTTCATTCAAATCATCAACGTAATGAAAAACATCTTCCCAATTGTCCTGCTCTTTACTGGACTATCAGCCTGCAACACTTCCAAAAATTGTGTCGAAAAAATCGATCCGGCCTGCAGTTGTATGATGCTATACGACCCTGTGTGCGGCTGCAACAATAAAACGTATAGCAATGCCTGTATGGCACAATGCTCCGGCATCAATACCTACACCAAAGGTGGGTGCCCGCAGGATGCCGCGATAAAACTCAAACCAAAAGGAGAATGAGTCAAATCCTGCTCAACCTCGCAGTCTCTCTCGACGGCTTGATCGAAGGCCCCAACGGCGAATTCGACTGGTGTTTCACGGACCAGGACTATGGTATGACGGCCTTTTTGGCCCGTTGTGATGCCATCATATTTGGCCGAAAAAGTTACGAATTGCTCAAAAAAAATCCCTTGATTTGCATTCGCTTGGCCGAAAGCGTTGTCTTTGCGCCAGCATACAAACCATGGACATGAACGAATCCTCGCTGCTCATTGTAGACGATAACCCCGGCGTGCTCAGCGCGGGCAAACTTTTTCTCAAACGACATTTCGCGGAGGTGGATACCACCAAAGACCCGGAGGAAATCCCGGTCTTCTTAAAAGAAAAGCGGTACGCGCTCATCATGCTCGACATGAATTTTGGACGCAGCGCCAAAAACACCGGGCAGGAAGGCTTCGATTGGCTGGCCCGTATTCTGGAAATTGACCCTGGGGCAGTGGTGGTGCTCATCACTGCTTATGGCGATGTGGAATTGGCGGTTCGTGCCATCAAAAACGGAGCAACAGACTTTGTACTAAAACCCTGGGACAACGAAAAACTGCTCGCCACGCTCTCCTCTGCACTTCGGCTAAAAGCCAGCCGCGACGAAAATAACCAATTGAAAACCAAGCAATTGGGCCGGAACATGGCGGCCGCAAGTGATCTGCCGGAAATGATCTTCCAAAGCCGCGCCATGCAACAGGTATGGGAAACGGTTCAGCGGGTGGCTGAGACGGACGCTAATGTGCTGCTGCTCGGCGAAAACGGTACCGGCAAGGATCTGGTAGCACAAGCCATTCACGCTCACAGTGGCCGGGCCAGGGAGAATTTTGTAAAGGTGGACATGGGCGCCATCACGGAATCTTTGTTTGAGAGCGAGCTTTTCGGCCACATCAAAGGCGCCTTCACCGATGCCCGCGAGGATCGTCCGGGGCGCTTTGAGGCTGCCGATGGAGGAACTATTTTTTTGGATGAAATCGTCAATCTCTCGCTAGGCTCACAGGCCAAACTCCTTACCGTGTTGCAAAACCGCACGGTCACGCGGGTCGGTTCCAATCGTTCGCGTCCGGTAAATGTGCGGGTCATATCGGCCACCAACCAAAACCTGTTCGATGCTGTAAAAAACCGTGTTTTCCGGCAGGATCTGCTGTACCGGATCAACACCATCGAAATTCAATTGCCGCCATTGCGCGAGCGCACCGATGATATTGAGCCCCTGGCATTACACTTCATGAAAGATTTTGCCCGAAAATACAATCGTCCCATAACGGGCCTTAGCGCTGCACTTTTGAAAGAAATGCACCGCTACCCCTGGCCTGGCAATATCCGCGAATTGCAACACGCAGTAGAGCGGGCTGTCATTATGTCGAAAACCGAAAAACTACAGCCGGAAGATTTCTTTTTCCGCGAAGCCGGTCAAAATCAGGAGATGGATCTGCCAACCATGAATCTGGACGATATGGAAAAACAATTGATCATGAAGGCTTTGCAGAAGTACCATGGGAATATTACCGAAGCGGCAACTGAATTGGGACTAACGCGGGCCTCGTTGTATAGAAGGTTGGAGAAGTATCAACTTTGATGGGATTGCCAACCCCCGAATAGTTTACGGCGTATCAATATTGGTCTGATTCCCAGCCAGATCACTCATCTTTACTTTGATGCAAAACCGGCACCAACCAACCCACCGTCGCCCCAAGCGCATAACCCGTAGCCACATCCGTAAAAAAGTGTCGGCCGGCACGCACACGAAGAAATCCGGTTACAGCAGGGATACCAGCCGCGGCGGCCCAAATGACCGGTTTCCATTTGCTGCCGGGGTTTAAATCCGACCAGACCTTGGCAGCAAAAAAACTGGCTGCTGCAGTAGAGGAGGTGTGCCCTGAAAAAAAGCTTTGTCGTGCATCGCGGCGCTGTTTTAATGAAATGGAGGCATTAGGATTGTAAGTGTATGGCCGTGGGCGTTTTGACAGGTTTTTAGTCATGAGTGTTAGTCCTCCGGTGAGCGTCATGGTCTCTAAATACATCACCGAAATCGCCCCTGATTCCTTTCTGACTTTTGAGTCAGCCAGCAATAGAACAGGCGCCAGCGATGCAGCATAAAATACAACATCACTGGCACGGGCCGCCTTCTCGGAAAGCAAATAAGTTGCTTTCCGGTCTATAGGAAAAATGTCATTGCGATTTAACAGATCTATCTAGTTGGGTTGCAAGGGCTTGGATTTTTTCCCAAGGATCCAGCCGGCAGTACTGGTTCCTAAACCCAGCCCAATCAAAGGAAGATCTGTTCGCCATTGAAGGGTATAGGTATTTTGGGCGTTCAGCAGTGGACTGGAGACTGAAAGTAATATGGGAATTATTAGCCATTTTCGAGATAAGAACATATTCTCTAAGGCAATAGGTTTTTCGTCGAGCAAGAATTTCACGCAGCAACTGAAGATCGAAGTGGGATGTAACGACCCTGAAGATTGGCAGTTGCGAAGGACAGGGCCTCATGAATGTATTCTCTAGTAAGCTTAGGATATTCTGCTAAAAGATCATCCACAGTCAGGCCACCTGCAATGTAAGACAAAATAGCGGATACCGTAATACGGGTACCATCAATTCGAGGCTGACCCTCGCAAATGGTCGGATCTGTCACAATATGTGGAAATCCGGGAAATTGGACTTGCATAATTTGAGTTGTGTTGATAAACAAAGGTACAATTCATTCAGGATTTATTTCCGGATATTTCAACCCTAAAGCCTTGGGCGCCACCTCCCACCAGGCCATTCGCATTGCATCCTGAAAGAGTTCCCACTCGGCAGTATCCAGGTTTAGATGCGTCCAACCGTGATTCCCCCATTTGTTTGGCACCGGATAAATCGAACCCTTGCTGATGCTTGAAAAAATGTCTTGCATTTCAGGCGAAAACCTGAGCGTAGCGCGGTTGTGCGTAGCATTCAGCGTCGCAAAAATTTTCTTTTTAACCCGAAAAGCCCGGTTTTCAAAGTGCGGGGCCTCGTCAGTTTCGGGCAGAGAAAGTGCAAATGTTCGGAAGCTTTCAATCTCAATCATAATCCCAATTTGTATTTGTTTTGCCACTTAACTTCAAGTAACTTTCCTTTGTCCGCAAAAGTATTCCAATGATCGCACACGACCCTAAATCATGGCTCTCCTGGCCTTTGCATTTTCACCGCTCCGATACGGTACGAAGGCTGTTTCCCTGGATTTTGCTGATTTTCGTCTACTCGGGCCTGATTGCCTGGTTGGAGCTGGAAGTTTGGCAACTGAGCGAAAAGAACAATCTCCGGAATATTACGGTCATGCACACGCTTTTGGGCTTTGTACTATCGTTTTTGTTGGTATTTCGCACCAATACCGCTTATGAGCGCTGGTGGGAAGGCCGCAAACTCTGGGGTGCGCTTACTAACAACAGCCGGAATCTGGCCATGAAACTTTCGGCCATTTTACCTGCAGACGATCCCAATCGAAATTTCTTTAGACAGGTCATTCCAATGTATGCTGCTGCGCTCAAAAATCACCTGCGCAGCGAGGACACCCGCATCGAACTTTTTGATGATCTGCCACGAGATGTCCAGCAGAAAATAGACCTGGACAAACACATCCCAAACCAGATTGCAGCCTTGATGATGCGCCAGGTGCAAGATATGTTGGGAGAGCAGAAAATTACCGGTGAGCAGCAGCTTTTCCTCAACGCTGAGTTACAATCCTTTACAGATATTTGCGGCGCATGCGAACGCATCAAAAACACACCAATTCCGTATTCTTACAGCGTATTTATCAAAAAATTCATTATGTTTTATGTTACTACACTACCATTCGGGTTTGTATTTAGTCTGGGCTATTGGGTAATTCCAATTGTCGGTTTTATCTTTTATGTTTTAGTGAGTTTGGAACTGATCGCAGAGGAAATTGAAGAGCCTTTTGGAGCGGATGAAAATGATCTACCCCTGGGCAAAATGGCACGGGGAATTCAAGTGCATATCCACGAACTTATCTGACCATGCCTTTACTTCGCACTTTTTCCGTCGCGCTGGCCTGGCGCATCTTTATGTTGAGCGTGGCCGTTGCAACTTCGGTAGTGATGGCTACACTTCAATCGCCACAAATTGGTCTCGCCCTGCTTTTTGGCATCGGGGCCATTAGCCTGGCGTTCAGCCTTTTCCGGTATGTAAACGACACCAACCGCCGGCTCGCCCGCTTCTTCGAAAGCGTACGGTATTCAGATTTTGCCATCCGATTTTCATCGGCTAAAGACAAGGGAGATTCGTTTGCCGAGGTGAACCGGCAGTTCAATGAAGTGCTCGAAGCGTTCCGTCAAACGCGAGCCGAAAAAGAAGCCAACCTGTTGTTTCTCAATACCATTGTGCAACACCTCAGCGCAGGCATACTGGTGTTTGATGCGCAGTCAGGCGTTCTGGTGTCGAACAGCGCGGCATTCCAGTTGCTGGGGGTCTATCGATTACACCATCTCCACGACCTGCCGGAACGCCACAAGGCCCTCACACAATTCGTCCAGAATCTCACCTCGAAAGGAAAAATGCTTTATCAGCCAGAGACAAACCGTCAACTGGCGGTACAAGGGGTAAGCGTAAGTCTGCAAGGTCGTGCGGTTCGGCTGCTCACCCTCCAAAATATCCACCCGGAATTGCAACGAAAGGAGGTAGATGCCTGGCGCAATCTGACCCGCGTATTGCGCCATGAGATCATGAATTCCGTGACGCCCATTGTATCCCTGGTAGAAACGGCGCAAGAAATTGTAAAACACGATCTGCCCCAAAACGCCGCCACTGCCGACCTCACCGAAGCCCTCGAGGTGGTGGCCGTGCGCAGCCGTGGACTGGTGAATTTTGTGGAGGCAT
>JAUSMG010000244.1 GCA_030645295.1 Saprospiraceae bacterium
AAATCCCTTTGAGCGGACTTGCCAAGGGCATTTATTTTTATAAAGTCCATGATGGGAAAGTGTTTGTGGGAGGGGGGAAACTGGTGGTGGAATAAGAACTTTACCATAACAAAACTGGCCGCCCGAATTTATCCAAGCGGCCAGTTTTTTTTGCGAAAAGTAGCAACGACTAATACAGGTAACTCAGTGCTGTTTTGTCATTTGAATTGAACGGACGGTTGGTGGTGGCACTGAGGCAAGCCAGCATCCAGGAAGCTGCGTCAGGGCCAGTAGGCGTGCCGGGTATATGGATAGCGCCTACGCCACCATCACCTTCGTTGCCGCCGGAGCCGCAGCTATAAGCACGGTTCATATAATCGGTGTGGCGGAAACCGATGCAGTGCCCTACTTCGTGTGCGATCACAGTGGTCACGAAGTTGAGGGAATAGTTTTCGTATGTTTTGTTGAACTTAACCTCATTGTAGGGATTGCCGCCACTTGGAAAGCCCGCCGAAGCAATGTAAGGACCACCGTTGACACGTTTAATATTAATCTGGCCACCACTGGCTACCTCCGAAAAGGTTAGTTGCAGGTTTTCAGCATTGTAACGCGCAATAGCAGCCTTGATGCCAGCCTTCGCATTGGCACTGAAATTACTGGAATAGCTGATCGTAATAGTCCGTGGCAAACCAGTCACGAGGTTGGTCGTGTGGTATTGCTCTTCATGGCCAACCACCAACGAATGCGCCAGATCCAGGGGCTTGTTGAGGTCTTCCGTGGCGATAAAGATGTCATTTTCAACAATGTAGCCACCTTCAACAGCGAAAGCATCCTCCGCACCGAAGCCTAGTGCCGTGATTTTGGCTTTAATGTCGGCAGAAAGGCCCACATCATTGGTACTGGTTGGATCGTTTTTGGAGCAGGAATTAAGCCCTGCAAAAAGAAGCGCGAGGGCCGCGAGGGTCAGAAAACGTTTTTTCATGTGAAAGAACAGTTTGATTTGATGAATAAAAAAAGAGTGATTAAGTGCGCTAATGTAGTTTGTTGGGCACAATCATTTCCAAGCAATATTTGATTTTTATTTTTCACCAAATTTTATTCCACAACAAAGGCAATTAAGGGCAAAACACAAAATTACCTTTCGAAAAACTATTTTTCAAGGACTAAAAACTTCTCCAGAGATATTCGGAATCTCCTAAGCCGCGGGAGGCAACCACGAAAAATGCACCAAAGTTCTTTTCATCCAGGTCCGTAAGTGTAGTCCCCGGCCCCATCAACTTATTGACCATCCGAGGCACCGTATTGGAGTGGCCCACCACGAATATTTTTTTGCCCTGGTTAGCGGTCAACTGATTTTGTAACCAGGCCGTTTCAGCAGCATCTTCCCGGGGGTACTGGAGGACCGCCGGCGTCTGCGCCCGCAATTGCACTTTTTCGGCCGTTTTTTGGGTGCGCCGTTTATCTGTGGCAAATACCAAGTCAAGTCCGGCATGTTCCATGATGCCCCCCAGGCGCTCGGCGCGCGCATAGCCGGCTGGCGAAAGATCGGTATCGTCCGTGCCATCTAGTTTTTCCGCATGTCGGACAAAGAAAAAGTGGGTCCAACCGGCTTCGTTCCAATGCGGAATATTGGTCGATTTACCATCGGAGAAATAAAGTTTACCGGCCTCCACCTTTACAACACTGCAGGAATCACATCCACACAGGAAGAAAGAAGCCAGTATGAACAGGAGCAAAAAAGTATGTCTCATAAGCAATCTTGTTATAATTTCACTTCAACTTGTCCACGGACCAGATCCTCAAACTTGTCGCGCTCCCGGATCAGATGGGCTTTCCCCTTATAGATCAGCACCTCCGCAGGTCGAAGCCGGGAATTGAAGTTGGAGGCCATCGTGTAGCCGTAAGCACCTGCATTGTAAAAACACAGGATGTCGCCCTCTACCACCTCCGCGATCCGGCGATCGGCGGCGAAGGTGTCGGTTTCGCAGATATTGCCCACCACGTTGTAGATCCGGGGTTTGAACGTGGGTTCCGTTACGTTCACGATTTTATGGTAGGAGCCATAAAACATGGGCCGGATAAGGTGATTGAATCCCGTATCAAGGCCAATGAAAGCAGTTGAGGTGGTCTGTTTCACCAGGGTACATTTGGCAAAAAAGAACCCTGCTTCGCTCACCAGGAATTTGCCCGGCTCGATCATCAAGGTCAGGTCGCGGCCATATTCCTGGCAGAATTCGGTGAACCGCTGGCTGAGTTTTTCCCCTACTTCTTCCACATCTGTTTCGATGTCATCGGGTTTGTAGGGCACCTTGAATCCGCTGCCCAGATCAATATATTTCAGGTCGGGAAATTTCCGGGCGGCATCCAAAAGGATCTCCGCGCCGCGCAGGAACACGTCCACGTCCAGGATGTCAGATCCGGTGTGCATGTGCAGACCTTCCACCTTAAGTTTCTGATTTTCAACGATCCGCATCACGTGCGGCAACTGGTGGATGCTGATCCCGAATTTGGAATCGATATGACCAACGCTGATCTTCTCATTTCCACCGGCCATCAAATGCGGATTGATGCGGATACAAAAGGGCACATCCGGATGATGAAGTCCCCAGTTCTCGAGCATTGGGATGGCGTCGATGTTTATTTTAATGCCAAGTCCAACGGCTTCTTCGTATTCGTCAACGCCCGCAAAATTGGGCGTAAAAAGAATATCCTGCGGAGGGTAACCCGCCAAAAGTCCGAGCCGGACCTCTCCGATGGAAACGCAGTCCAGCGCCGAACCCATTTGCCACAAAAGGCGTAGGATGCTCAGGTTGTTCAATGCCTTGCAGGCATAGTGAACGCGGAAATTCGGGTAGGTATAGGCAGCGGTTATGCGCTTATATTGACGCTCAATGATGTCCGCATCATAGACATAGAGCGGAGTACCGTATTGTTTGCAGAGTTCAAGCGGATCGATGCCGCCTGGGAATTGATATTTGTTGTTGATGAGTTCCATGGGGCAAAGGTAAAAAGTCTCGAGTTGGGAGGCGTTTGAAACTGAAACTGACCGGGTGACTGCGAGTCACCCGGTCAGTTTCAGTTTCAAACGCCTCCCAACTCGAGACAAAAGTCGAACGTTAATTGTTTTTTACAATTTTATGCCCAATCCCAGTCTCCATTTCCACCAGAAAATAAATGCCATTGGGAAAGCCTGAAATGTCTATTTTGCCCTGTCCCTGAATATTTTGCGTTGTAAGTACGTGCCCGAAGGCATTGCGCAGGCAGAGGGTGGTGGCTGCCTCGCTGCGCACAGAGATGGCATCAATGGTAGGGTTGGGGTATATTGTAATGCCCGCAGGAGCAGTCGGCGCTTCTCCCGTGGAGACCGATTCTGGAGCGAGTTTTATGACCCAGAAATCGTAATCACCAAGGCAGTTTTCGGTTTTGTCGCCTGAAATATTGGAATTGGATAACCCACCCAATATAAAGCCTCCATCGGCAGTCTGTTGAATAGAATAGAGTTGGTCGAGGTTGACACCTCCGATAGTGTTCTCCCATTGAATAGCCCCCATGGCATTCAATTTCACTATCCAAAAGTCATTGCCAAGGCTGTTTTCGGTTTTGTCACCGGATAAATCGGAGATGGACCATCCGCCAAGGATATAGCCGCCACCCGAAGTTTGGTCTAAAAAATTGAACTCATCGGTGTAGTTGCCGCCTATTGTATTTTGCCATTGGATAGCGCCTGCAGCATCCAATTTAACCACCCAGTAATCCCAATCCCCCAAACTGTTTTCGGTTTTATCGCCATAAATATCGGAATTCGAAGAACCTCCAAGGATATATCCACCATCTGCAGTCTGTTGGAGCGCAGATAAACCATCATGAGAGTCTCCGCCAATGGTATTTTGCCATTGAATATTCCCGACACCATCCAATTTCACCACCCAAAAATCATTGACGCCCAAACTATTTTCGGTTTTGTCGCCCGAAATATTGGAAAAAGACCATCCACCGAGGATATACCCCCCGTCAAAAGTCTGTTGGAGTGAAAGAAGATAGTCGCTATCAGTGCCGCCGATGGTATTTTGCCATTGAATTGTACCAGAAGCATCCAATTTCACAACCCAAAAATCATCGACGCCCAAACTGTTTTCAGTTTTATCCCCTGAAATCCCGGAACTGGAAGTCCCACCAAGGATATAGCCTCCATCAGCTGTCTGATGGATGGCATAGAGGAAGTCTGCATGGTTGCCACCAATGGTATTTTGCCATTGAATTGCACCAGTAGCATCCAATTTTATTACCCAATAGTCTGTTTCTCCCAAACAGTTTTCGGTTTTGTCACCAGAAACAGTGGAATTGGAAGACCCTCCGAGGATATACCCCCCGTCGGCAGTTTGCTGGAGCGCATAGATGTAATCGGTGCTATTACCACCGATCGTATTTTGCCATTGGATAGCACCACTGGCATCTAACTTCACCACCCAATAGTCATCTTGTCCCAAACAGCTTTCGGTTTTGTCGCCAGAAATACTGGAAGAGGAGCTCCCACCGAGGATATACCCCCCATC
>JAUSMG010000248.1 GCA_030645295.1 Saprospiraceae bacterium
TTGTGGTGTGCTCCTTTGTGCCACGTTTGTACGACTACCACCCCAAGTCCATTCCTGCACCCTACCACCACAGCAATATCGACTCTGATGAGATCCTCTATTATGTGGACGGCGATTTTATGTCGAGAAATAATATCCAGAAAGGCCAATTAACCCTACACCCTGGCGGCATTCCACACGGCCCACACCCCGGCGCAATTGAACGCAGCATAGGCAAAACCTCCACCGAGGAATTGGCGGTAATGATCGACCCATTTAAACCCATGAAGATCACGCAGGAAGCCATGAATATGGAAGTGGAAGACTATTACAAGTCATGGCTGGATTGAAACGATTGATTCGATTGATACGATTGGGAGATTGATTCGATTGGGGAGTCGGTCCAATATTTCGAATGGGCAAATCATACATCCGTTCAATCGCCCCAATCCCGCCAATCGAATCAATCGTCCCAATCGTTTCAATCGTCCCAATCGTCCCAATCGTTTCAATCGTACCAATCGTACCAATCGAACCAATCGTCACAATCGTCCAATCGTCACAATCGTTTCAATCGAACCAATCGTTTCAATTATGTCAACGCTCACTGGCATCCAAAACTACAACTACGGTCTCCAAAAAATATTCACGGAGGCAGAAGACTTCCTGCCTTTGCTGGGTACGGATTACGTCGAACTATACGTTGGCAACGCCAAACAGGCCGCTCATTTTTACAAAACCGCCTTCGGGTTCCAATCGCTGGCCTACGCGGGCCTGGAAACGGGGGTCCGCGACCGCACTTCTTATGTGCTTGCGCAGGGGAAGATCAGGCTGGTGCTGACCACGCCGCTCACGTCGCACTCTCCGATTTCCGACCACATCAAACACCACGGCGACGGGGTAAAAGTCATCGCTTTGTGGGTGGAAGATGCCAATGCGGCCTACCATGAAACCACGCAACGTGGCGCAAGGCCCTATTTAGAGCCCATCACTGAGCACGATGATTTCGGCGAAGTGGTGCGTTCCGGCATCCATACTTACGGCGATACGGTACACGTCTTTGTGGAACGGAAAAACTACAACGGCGTATTCCTGCCCGGCTACGAGCCCTGGATCTCCAACTATAACCCCACTGAAACCGGCCTGAAATTTATTGACCACATGGTGGGCAATGTGGGCTGGAATCAGATGAACGTTTGGGCGAAATTCTACAACGAAGTAATGGGCTTTGCCAACCTGATCTCTTTCGACGACAAGGACATTTCAACAGAATATTCAGCCCTCATGTCGAAGGTGATGACCAATGGCAACGGGCGCATCAAGTTCCCGATCAACGAGCCGGCAGAAGGCAAAAAGAAATCTCAAATCGAAGAATATATTGAATTCTACGAAGGTCCGGGCTGCCAGCATATTGCAGTGGCTACCGATGATATCGTGTTCACCGTGAACGAGATGCGTAAGCGCGGGGTGGAGTTTTTACATGTGCCTGGCGCTTATTACGACACCGTCGGCGATCGCGTAGGCATCATTGATGAGAACCTGATCAAACTCAAAGAACTCGGCATCATGGTAGACCGCGATGACGAGGGTTACCTGCTCCAGATTTTCACCAAACCCGTAGAAGACCGTCCGACGATGTTCTTCGAGATCATTCAGCGCAAAGGCGCCAAGTCCTTTGGGAAAGGCAATTTTAAGGCCCTGTTTGAATCCATTGAGGACGAACAGCGCCGGCGGGGAACGCTTTGAATTTACGATTTATGATTTACGATTTACGATTTACGATTATTTTGATCCGAAAAAGGCAAGATCCATCCATTCTTCGAATCAAAATAATCGTAAATCGTAAATCGTAAATCGTAAATCGTAAATCCAAAATCGTAAATCCAAAATCTCCACTATGGATTTTCAAGAAAAATTACACGAATTTCAACAGTACATTGATGCTGAAGAAAAGATAGAGCCAAAGGATTGGATGCCCGAGGATTATCGGACACACAATATCCGGCAGATCAGCCAACATGCACATTCTGAGGTAATTGGAATGCAGCCGGAAGGCAAGTGGATCACCCGCGCGCCAACGCTGCGCGCTAAAAAGATCCTGCTCGCCAAGATTCAGGACGAGGGCGGCCACGGGCTTTATCTATACAGCGCCGCAGAAACGCTTGGCATCAGTCGCGATGAAATGATTGCGCAACTTCATGAGGGTAAGGCCAAGTACTCCAGCGTCTTCAACTACCCTACCCTCAACTGGGCCGACATCGGCGCCATCGGCTGGCTGGTAGACGGTGCGGCAGTGACCAACCAACTTTCCCTGCGCCGTACTTCATTCGGTCCATATTCACGGGCTATGCTGCGCATTTGCAATGAGGAAAGTTTCCACCAGCGCCAGGGTTACGAGATCATGCTGAAAATGGCCAAGGGTAGCCCCGAGCAACACGAGATGGCACAAGATGCGCTCAACCGATGGTGGTGGCCTGCTTTGATGATGTTTGGCCCGCACGACAACCAGTCCTCCCGCACCACAAAAGGAATGCTTTGGAAAATAAAACGCGCCAGCAACGACGAGTTGCGCCAGCGATTTATTGATAAAACGGTTCCGCAAGCCGTTTTTCTGGGACTTAAGATCCCGGATCCAAAATTGCGCTGGAATGAAGCCACCGGCCACTACGATACCGGCGAGATCAACTGGGAGGAATTCAATCAGGTTATCCACGGCGATGGCCCCTGCAACCGCGAACGCATGGCGCACCACAAAAATGTACATGCAGAAGGCGCCTGGGTTCGGGAGGCTGCTGCGGCTTATGCGGCAAGGCAGGAATGATATTTTGGATTTACGATTTACGATTATTTTGATCCGAAAAAGGCAAGATCCATCCATTCTTCGAATCAAAATAATCGTAAATCGTAAATCGTAAATCGTAAATCGTAAATCATCATGAATAATACACAAGGCCCTGTCTGGGAGGTCTTTACCCAGAAAAAAAGCGGCGCTCCTTACCAACATGCCGGGAGCGTGCACGCTTTTGATAAAGAAATGGCGCTTGAAAACGCCCGTGACCTCTACGCCCGCCGCGATAAACCCAGCGGACTCTGGGTGGTGCCCGCCAGCGAGATCGTAGCCGTCAGCCCAGGCGATGCAGCCCCGTTTTTTGACCCTTCTGACGACAAGGTGTATCGTCACCCAACTTTTTACGAAGTCCCCGAGGGGGTACAAAATCTATGATTATGGATACGCAACAAGCTTTGTTTCAATACTGTCTTCGCTTGGGCGACACCAACCTGATCCTTGGGCATCGGCTGTCCGAAATGTGCAGCAGAGGCCCAATGCTGGAAGAGGATATTGCCCTCACCAATTTAGCGCTTGATCACATTGGACAGGCCGAAGTACTGCTTCAATACGCTGGCGAAGTAGAAGGAAAGGGCCGTTCTGAAGACGACCTGAGTTATCTCCGCCCGGTCGATGAATTCCGCAACTGGAGGCTCGTGGAGCAGCCCAATACGGATTTTGCGTATGTGATCGCGCGGCAATTTATGGTCGATGTTTACCATTGTTTGCTCTATCAAAAATTACAAAAAAGCAACAACGAAATACTGGCGGGAATGGCCGGGCGCTTTCTGAAAGAGTCCATCTATCACCAGCGCCACAGCTCCGCATGGGTGCAAAGACTCGGCTTGGGCACAGCAGAAAGTCATCGCCGTATTCAACAGGCATTCAACGATTTATGGAAGCATACGCCTGAAATGTTGGCTGCTAAACCTTATGAAAAAAAGCTGATCGACTACGGGATCGTACCTGATCCGGAGGAACTGGCTTTGGATTGGACCGTGCAGGTGATTCGCGTGATCACCCAATCCGGTCTGCGCCGCCCTGCGGACAGTTTTGTGGAAACCTACACTGCCCATACGGAGCATTTGGGCCATTTGCTTGCTGAAATGCAGTATTTGCAACGGAGTTACCCTGGTGCAAAGTGGTAAAAAAAACATCAAATTATGCAACCCGATTTCATAGGCATTGAAGAACTTGTTTGGGAACGGTTGTCACTGATTCCTGACCCGGAAGTTCCGGTGATAAGCATTCTGGATCTGGGCGTAGTGCGCAATGTCCGCTATGACGGCAATAATTTGGAAATTGTCATCACGCCTACTTACACGGGTTGCCCGGCCATGAGTCTGTTTGTAGCGGAGATCAGGGCGGCCATGCACGACCAGGGTTTTGACCAGGTGGAGATCAAAATTGTTTATTCTCCTGCCTGGACCACGGATTGGCTCAGTTCTGTAGCCAAAGAAAAACTCCGTCAATACGGCATTGCACCACCGGTAAAAGACGTGGATCCTGAAAACCCCTTTGCCCCTCCGCCTGTGATCCCTTGTCCGCGATGCAATTCAGAGGATACAACGTTGGTGAGTCAATTCGGTGCAACGGCTTGTAAATCATTGTATAAATGCAATACATGCAAGGAGCCTTTTGAGTATTTCAAGCATTTTTAGGATGAAGCAACCAGAGATGTTGGTCCCGGGATACACGTTGCAGGCGGTGCACTTCTGGGAATTCCGGCGGGCGCAATTATCGGAACGACTGTCGGTAAATCCATTCGGAAAACCTTTCCAATCCATGGTAACCGCGACACCTATGCAGCCCAGCGTGAGAAACTGAAACGCTTAAGTATTACGGGACAGTAGATAGAATTTTATTAGAAGTTCACCTACTTATGCAATAGCCTCAAAATCACCAACATAGCGCTCCGAAACCTCTTCACACCTATGCGTTTCAGGTTTCGAATGCTCCCGCCGTTTCACAGCAGCAAGTGCTTGTTCCAAATCCCACCACAGATCTTCCACATGTTCCACGCCCACGGATAAGCGGACGAGGTTGTCCCTGATGCCAAAGGCCCGTTTGTCTTCCGGCGCAACACCCGCGTGGGTCATTGAGGCCGGGTGCTGGGCCAATGATTCCGTGCTGCCGAGGCTGACCGCAAGTTTGACCAACTTCAAGTGATTCAGAAAAGCAAAAGCTTCCGGTTCGCCGCCCACGACTTCAAAGGAGACCATTGCGCCGGGGGAGGTACATTGCTTTTGGTAAGTCTCGAAGGCCTCACCGTCTGAAGGCGTGAGCAATCCGAGATAATGGACATTTTCAATTTTTGGGTGATTTATCAGCCGCCGGGCAATAATTTGGGCATTTTCCGCCTGTTTTTCCATGCGCAACTTGAGGGTTTCGAGACTGCGTAGCAACAGCCAACCGGTGTAGGGCGCGATCATATTGCCCAAAAAAGTGCGCAGTGTTTTCACGCTCGTCATCAGTGCCGAAGACCCCAGACAGGCGCCTGCGATGACATCACTGTGTCCTCCGATATACTTAGTGGCGGAGTAAAGCACCAGATCTGCCCCGTGCCTGAGCGGGTGTTGCCACAATGGACCGAGGTAGGTATTGTCTACTGCGACCAGGGTCCGGCGGTCGACATGGCCAAACTGGTCAGCAAGTTCCCGGCACATGGCAATGTCCACAAGGTCGTTGGTGGGGTTAGCAGGTGTTTCCAGATAAATCATGGCAAGACGATCGGCTTTACCACTGTCCCGGAGGATTTTTTCCAATTCACTACGGCTGGCCCTTGGATGAAAGCCGAGCACATCTATGCCAAATTTAGGCAAAAGATGGTGAACAACGTGGTCGGTGCCACCGTAAAGCGGATTGCTGTACAACAATAGGTCACCCGGCTGCAGAAACTCAAACAGCACCGTGGCAATGGCCGCCATCCCACTTTCAAAAACAGCGCATTCTTCCGCGCCATCCCAAAGGGAGAGGCGTTCTTCCAGAATTTGCATATCCGGATTATTCAGGCGGCTATAAATCAGGCCGGGTTTTTCACGTGCGCCTTTCTCGCGCAGGCCGTAGGCTACCTCGAAAAAGCCTTTGCCTTGTTCAGCAGAATCGAAAACAAAAGTGGAGGTCTGAAAAATGGGACATTTTACCGCGCCCTCCGACCATTCGGGGCGATAACCGTGCGACATCATGAGGGTTTCGGGCTGAAATTGCTTTTTCATGACTGCAATAATTTTCTACAAATATGCTATATTATGAACAATTTACCCAAATTTTTGCATTAAATAAGAAAAAATATCCCATTATAGTTCATTTTTAAGATCAATAATCTAAATTTGCTCGTCAATACCCGGCATAATGGAAAAAAAATCCGACGCCCTTGATGCTATCGACCGGTCCATTCTCCAGATGCTTCAGAAAGATGCCTTCCTGACCACCAAGGAAATCGCTTTCAGTGTCAATATGAGCACGACCCCTGTCTTTGAACGCGTAAAAAGGTTGGAACGCGATGGTTTCATCGCTCGTTATACAGCACTGCTTGACCGGCGAAAAGTGGGACTTTCGATGCTCGTTTTTTGCGAGGTATCGCTCAAGGAGCACAACCGCGACTTCCTGTTACGATTCGAGCGGGAAGTAGCCGAATTACCGGAAGCGATTGAGTGTCACCACATTACCGGGGCGTTTGATTACCTTCTAAAAGTAGTTGTGCGGGATATGGATGGCTACCAGCACTTTGTGAAGCACAAATTGGCCGCGCTCGAAAATATCGGTCAGGTACAAAGCCATTTTGTGATGACAGAAGTAAAGAATTCAACGATATTGCCGCTGGATTGAACAAGTCCTTTTTCTTAACTTATAAACGGTAAATACATGCAAACCGCAGTTAAACTTCCCATTTTAGCCCTGTTCGCCCTGGCATTAATGATGCCCTCCAGTGCCTGCGTAACCAAAAAGAAGTACACATCCATGCAGACCACGCTGCAAACGGAGTTGGACCTGGCCAATCAAAGTCTGGCCAAATACGGCAAACAACTCAATGAACTAATGTCCCAACTTTCCGTCTGTGAAGCGGAAAAAGCAGCCCACAAAAACGAATCCCAAACCTCACTCCGACTCCGCGAAGAGCAGATGGCAGACCTTCGCGCACAAATTGCGGACTGTCAGGCACAGCGCGACAAGCAGGTCTCTCAGGTCGGCAACCTCACGGTACTCTCTCAATCCGCCAACGATAACATCAAGGAAACCCTCTCTCAGCTCGAAGGCAAGGACAAGTACATCCGACTGCTCCAGGCTGCCAAGACCAAAGCAGACTCCATCAATCTGGCGCTTGCACTCAACCTCAAAACCGTACTCAAGGACGGTATTGACGACAAAGACGTGGATGTAAAAGTGGACAAAACGGTTGTGTTTATCAACCTTTCGGACAAAATGCTATACCAAAGCGGCAGTTACACACTTACCCCAAGGGCCAATCAGGTGTTGGGTAAAATTGCCGCCATCATTGAATCGCGCCCTGAGCTGGAAGTGATGGTGGAAGGTTATACGGACAATGTGCCCTACAAAAACGGGATATTGGAAGACAACTGGGACTTGAGTGTAAAACGCTCCACTGCTGTCGTGCGTGCTTTGCAGCGCGATTTCAATATCAATCCGAACCGCCTCATCGCTGCGGGGCGCGGAGAATACAACACCCTGGCGACCAACAACACGGAAGAAGGGCGTTCAACGAACCGTCGCACACGGATCATTATTCTACCCAAAATTGACCAGTTTTATGATCTGCTGAATCCGAATATGGTGCCGAAGAAATAATTTTGTACCAGGAGACGAATTTCATCAAAAGAGAAAATAAACCGCAAAACAGGAGAACCGGAAAATATAAAACCGCAAAATCAAGCAGCGAGAGAGGTCAATGTCTTGCCCGGTTCGCAATCAAAATGTGTGGTTTTATATTTTGCGGTTCTCCTGTTTTGCGGTTTTGCGGTTTATTTTCTCTTTTTTTAATTTGCGATGACTCTTTACTCTCCCCAATGCTCCAGCTCCTCCTTACTCCATAATTCCGGAAAAAATATCCGCCGCTGGTATTTCGGCAGCATATACTTTTTCCAGTCGCTGCCGCCAGTGGCCTCTGTGGGCGTGCCCTTACTTTCCAGGTATTTCTGGGCGGCATGGTAGTGCGCCATTACCCAGGAAATGTTTACCGTGTAATCATAGTGGCGCATGGCATTTACCAGCGTCGGATTTTCGCGATCGGCAGCTGGAAGCAGGCGGAATCGGGCCCAGAGGTTTTTCTCATTATAGGCTTCCATCGTCCGTAAAAATTCGGCCTTGTAACGTTCCTCGAAAAGTTGGATCAGGGTGCTTTTTTCACCTGTAGCATGGTTTTTTCCTGCGGCCTGCCAATAAAGGTGGTCGTAGGCATGCTCGTAGGGGGTGTTGCGGTCAATCGTGGCCCGGAATCGATAGTCGATCAAATTGATCAAATCGGTGGAGCAAAACTCAATCATCCGATATTGAGCACTTTGAAAGCCGCTGGCGGGCGTGAGGGTGTTTCGGAATTTCAAGTATTGCTCCACATCCATACCGTCGCCCATGATGGTGAAAGAATTGGACAACATATCAAAATAACGGCTGATCCGGGCGAGTTTTTCAGCAAAAAGATCTGTGGTAAGTTCACTGCATTCTGACACCTGCTGTATTTCCCAAAGGATCATTTTGAAGAGTAACTCATTGATCTGGTGGTACATAATGAACACCATTTCATCCGGCAGCGTGGTGCGCTGAATCTGCAAATTTAGCAGTGCGTCGGTTTGGATGTAGTCCCAGTAGGTAATGGGTTTTGCCCAGACCAATCCCTCAAGATGGGTGTTTGGGTTTTGGCCGATGGCCTGAAATTTTTCTTCGACGCGTTGGAGTAACTCCGGTGGAATTTGATGCATGATTTATATGGCTCAAAGATTTATAGGGTTTATAGGGTTTATATTATTCACATTATCAACACTATAAACGCTATAAACCTTTATCAACCTTTTTGTTTCGTGATTGCAACTGACTATAACGTGAAAAAATAAACATTACTCCGGTGATAAACAGCGGCATAGAAAACATTAAAAACAGCCCGGTCTGCCGCCAGGTGGCAAAGTGAATGGTAAAAACCATCCCCAACATCATAAACACCAGCCCACCTATAATTCGGCGATACCAGGCCAGCCAAAGCGCAGCCAATACAGCAGCCGTTGGCACAAGATGGGCTAAAATGTGGCCCATTTGCTGAAAAAAAGTTTGGTGCGCCTCCATTGAGTCCAGTGCGAACAGGGAGATGAATCCGGCAAAGATAAGGGCCAGGATCCGGGGAAACCAGGTTAGAAAAATGCGTGGCGTATTTTTCATAGCAATTGTTTCAATGACATTCCACACCCGCTTTGGGCACTGCCGATTCGAACAAAGACAAGTCAAGGTTCAAGCCGCGCTGCAACAACAACAATCCCACCAATCCCAGCAGAATAGGTTGTGCAAACTTGATCTTCTGCCGGATGGATACGCTGAAAGATCGTCCTAAAACACTCACCATCAGCAATAAGGGTAAAGTACCCAGGCCAAAAACCGCCATAAAAAACCCGCCCTCCGGACCTCCGGTCGTTGCAATCGCACCGGCCAAAGCGGCGTACACCATGCCGCAAGGCAAAAGTCCGTTGAGCAGGCCGATCGAGAATGAGCTGCCGTTTGGGTTGTGTCGCATTAAGTTGCCAATGCCTGATTTCACGCGGTTGGTGAACGCGCCAAAGCCTGGCAACGCCGTAACCAATCGTTCAAACCGCCAGGCCATGACCGCCATACCCAGCATAAAAACACCCGCTCCTACGGAAAGTATTTTCTGAAAACCTGCTATTGCCAAACCTTTTCCAAGCAGCCCAAACATTATGCCCAACGCCGCGTAGGTCAGGATCCGTCCGCTGTGGTATACCAACATCTGCCGCATTACCTGCCACTTGCCGGCCGCATCGAGTGGGAGCGCCAGCAACAGTGGGCCGCACATCCCCACACAGTGCAGACTGCCGGCAAGACCAAGAAGAAGTGCAGGAGTTAGTATGGTCATTACGTCATTATGGTCATTGTGCTCAATTTACGACAAGGGCAGTTTCCCAAAAGTACTTTTTACCATCGGCGGCCAGCCAGTCCAGTTCGACATGCCAACGACCAGCAGTAAGTCCTTCGGCAGGAATGTTTAGCAGTGTGGTGTTGGCAATGGTTGCCGAAAAATCCTCGCGAGTGGTAGCCGATCGGTAACATTTGGCTGTGCCTGATTGCGCGGCCATTCCCTCGGGAAATTTCACCCGGATCTTTTTAGCCGCTGCGTCGAAATCCACTATTGGCAAAGCGGTAAGCATTGCCGTGTTTTGTTTTTTCTCCAGACGCTCCTGATAGTTCAGGTCAAGCGCATAGTAATCTTTCTGCATCAGTTGCGGTGGGTACCGAGTGGTAGCGACCACCAGCGATATCATGCTTACCGCAAAAAAGATAAAGAAAATAACGATACCAGTTCCCCAGTTGAATTTCATGATAATGTTGATTTGTGTAATTGGTGATTTGATGATTCGGGGTTTATAGAAATGACCAAAATGACCAAATGACCAGACTACTGGACATTTTGACAATAGACATTAGACTCACACTCTGATAATTTGAAAATCAAGCACTTGCTGAATCGTGTCTAACGTCCAGAGTCAAAATGTCCAGTTGTCTGCGAAATGACCATTAATTACCCGCTATTATTTTTCCATTTTAGGCAATGGGCCATTTATCCCCATGAAGTTGGTCTTGACCTCATCCACCTTTTTACCGTTAGATATGACCTCGATCACGATCGGTGTCTTGCGTCCATGTAGTTCATTTTCAGGCAATTCTACAAAAAATGCCCCTTCAATTTTTTCACCCTTGGGGATGCTCGCAGGTTCTTTCCCAACATACTGAATGTTTGCCCCAGGGGTGGTGATTTTCAATTGGGCCGGCAATTCTTGATTTGATTTATTGATCAGGACGTAAGTATAGAGGTTGGTCAGGTGCGTATCGTCCTTTTGTTGGTATAACTGCCCTGGCGAGCGCAAGATAATGGTTTCAACGATACCGCGACGCGCTATGAGGAACACGTCAAGCGCCAGCAAGGCCAGCAATACACCCGTATAGGCGTACACGCGGGTGGTGAAAATTTTGCGACGCCCCGACTCAATACCCGTCATCGAATCGTATCGGATGAGACCCAAAGGACGGTTGACCTTTTGCATTATGGAATCGCAGGCATCGATGCAGGCGGTGCAGTTGGTACATTCCAGTTGTGTTCCATTTCTGATGTCTATTCCTGTTGGACAAACTGCAACACAGAGATTGCAATCAATGCAATCACCAGCTCTGGATGCAGGACGCTGGGCATAGGGCATTGGATTTTGAAGCTCGGAAGGGGCCACGCCAACAGCCGATTTGATTTGCTCCACCGGATCGCGGTATTCCGCCGGACGTTGGTCAATCTTTTCTTTCTTCAATTTTGTGCGCGGTTCGCCGCGCACATGGTCATAAGCCACTACAATGGAGTCTTTTACCAAAAGTACACTTTGCAAACGGCCGTATGGACAAATGGTCGTGCAAACCTGCTCCCGCAAAACAGCAAACACACTGTAAAAAGCAGCACTAAAAATCAGCATGGCCGCAAAACCACCCCAATGCTGGTCAATCGGTTCGCGGATGATTTTCAGCACCTCGTCCATACCGATAATGTAGGCCAGGAAAAAATTGGTGAACAACAAAGCAAGGCCATAAATGATGCCATGCTTCAGCACTTTTTTACGGATTTTAGCTGGCGTCCAGGGAGAGAGGGCCAGTTTGCGTTGCTCGCCCGCGTCGCCTTCGATCCAATATTCGATTTTTCGGAAGATCATCTCCATGAACACAGTCTGAGGACAAACCCAGCCACAAAACAGCCGTCCGAATACCACCGTAAACAGGATGATGAATACAATAAATGTAAGCATTGCGAGCACGAACAAGTGGAAATCCTGCGGGGTGAACACCAGTCCGAACAGTATGAATTTCCGCTCCAACACATTGAACAACAGGAACTGTTCGCCGTCCACCTTAATAAAAGGCATCAGAATGAAAACGGCGAGAAAAGCTACGCTGACCCAAGTGCGCATATTGTAAAAACGCCCCGATGGCTTCTTTGGATAAAGCCAAATCCGCTTACCCTGCGCGTCCACCGTCGAGATGTGATCGCGATACTCTTCATTGTCCTCCAGGACGTTATTTATTGAATCTTGGTTCATAGCCCATCATATTTTTGGTCTATAAAAGATTATAAAGGTTTATGGGGTTGATAGAAAGTTGATGACCAACTTTTAAAAACCCCATAAACCTTCATAAACCTTTATAAATCCTTATCAACTCAAATCAACCTTACTGCACACTCGTCGAATCCTGCGTGGCCGCCGCTTCTTCCTTCCAAATCGCCCCTTGCGGATCTTTTGGATTGGGTGGGTTGGTCCCCTTTAAGGTCAATATGTAACTCGCTACTTTCTGCATATCAGCGGGTTTCAATTGCGCAGCCCAGGCGATCATTCCTTTATCCGGCACACCATATTTAATGGTTTTAAACAGATCTTTAATGCCCCCGCCATGAATCCAGTACTCGTCGGTGAAGTTAGGGCCAACGGTGCCTTCCCCTTTTGCGCCGTGACAGGCAACACAAACGGACTTGTAAATCAATTCGCCTTCACCGATTGCACTTGCATCCGTTAAAAGGGTCACATTGGATTCGTCTATTTCACTGGCTTTGCCCGCCAGCGCGATGGCGATTTCTTTCTTAGCGGCTGCTACATCTTTTTTATATTCGTCCGCCTGATTCAGTCCGTTGCCTCCCCAGTGGTAGTACCACATATAGCCCACAGACCAGATTACCGTCAGAATGAACATATTGACCCACCATGGCGGCAAGTGATTGTCCAGTTCGCGAATGCCGTCGTAGTTGTGGTCGAGCGTGATTGCGCCCTCCATTTCACGTGGCACTGGATTTTCCCAGTATTTTTTGCGCAATCGGGTGAAAACGTCCTCCTCCACTGGCCGCAACTCGACACTTTCTGTGGGCATATAAATACCTCGTTTTTCTGATTCAAGATTAATCAGGTGTTTTGTCAGCATTGCATTGGTGCGCACTACCACTGCAATAACGATGATGAACAATAACACAGCAGAAATCATAAAAGCTGTGGTCATTATGCTTGTCAACCCGTCCGTTTTGCTCGGTACGGCTGTCGAAACTGCTTGCCCCCAGCTCATTGTCAAGTTGGTAAGGATCAGCAATAGTGTAGGCAGATATTTTTTCGATGTCATGTTGAATGAATTTTATAGGATCAGAGGTGAAAAACTAATCCTCCAACGGCAATTTCGCCATGCGATCCATATCCTCTTTAGGGGAAATAAAAGCGCGAATAGCCGCAAAACAGAAGGTACAGAAGAAGATCAATAAGGATCCAATTCCAAACCACTGGATACCGTCGACTGATTGAAGCAGATATTTGTACATTTTTATCTTGTTTATAAAGGTTAATTAGGGTTTATAAGGGTTGATAATCAATTATATCAACCCTCATAAACCCTTATCAACTATTGTTTTGGTTGAACTTTTATGTCCGTGCCCAGGCGCTGCAGATAAGCAATGATGGCCACGATCTCCTTGTCTTCTATGTTCTGGTCCTTTACACCCTGTCCGGCAAGATTTTTGGCAATTTTCTGTGCCTGTTCCTGGGCATTTTCAATCGCGTATTTTTCAAAATCCTTCGGATACGGAGTGCCCAGTTTGCGCAGCACGGTTATTTTAGCCGGCAGATCGCTCAGGTCAAGTTTATCCTCCAGCAGTCTTGGATAGGCTGGCATGATAGAACCGGGTGACATAGTCGTAGGATCCAACATGTGGTTGTAGTGCCAGCTGTCGGGATACTTGCCACCTTCGCGCTGAAGATCTGGTCCTGTGCGTTTGCTACCCCAGAGGAACGGCCGGTCGTAGATGTACTCGCCTGATTTTGAGTACTCTCCGTAACGTTCTGTCTCATCGCGGAAGGGACGAATCATCTGAGAGTGGCAGCCTACGCAACCTTCACGGATGTACAGGTCACGGCCCGTGAGCTCAAGCGGTGTATAGGGTTGCACCGTCGAGATCTTTGGTACCTGACTGTCCACGAACACCATCGGAACAATCTGAACAATTCCACCAATAGCGATCAGGATGGTACTCCAAAGCAACATTTGCATTGGGCGGCCTTCGATCCAGCGGTGCCAGTGTTCTCCGGCGTGCAATGGTGCAGGACGACGTTCGCGGGCAGGGGCCTCTGTGGCTTCATTGGCCAGAAACTGACCTTTTGCACCCGTTTTATACAGGTTGTACACGCCAATTATGGTCCCTGTGAAGAACAAGGTGCCGCCCACTACCCGAAGCCAGTACATGGGGAGGATCTGTTTCACGGTGTCCAGGAAGTTACCCCAGGCAAGTGTGCCTTCTGGCGTAAATTCTTTCCACATCAAAGCCTGCGTCCAACCAGCGAAGTACAAGGGGACGGCATAAAAAATGATGCCGAGTGTACCTACCCAGAAGTGGACATTGGCCAACTGCTTGGAATACAACTCCGTACGGTACATGCGTGGCCAAAGCCAGTAGAGTACGCCGAAGGTCAGGAAGCCATTCCAACCCAGTGCGCCCACGTGAACGTGTGCAATGGTCCAGTCAGTGAAGTGGCTGATCGCGTTCACCGATTTGATGGAAAGCATGGGCCCCTCAAAAGTCGCCATACCGTATGCGATCACCGCTACCACCATAAATTTGAGTACCGGGTCATTGGCTACACGGTCCCAGGCGCCACGAAGCGTCAAGAGGCCGTTGAGCATACCTCCCCAGGATGGAGCGATCAGCATAATGCTGAACACAGTACCGAGCGACTGCACCCAATCTGGCAACGTGGAATACAGCAAGTGGTGCGGTCCAGCCCAGATATAGATGAAAATCAGTGCCCAGAAGTGGATGATGGAAAGTTTGTAGGAAAATACCGGACGGTTGGCGGCCTTCGGCAGGAAGTAATACATCATACCGAGATAAGGCGTAGTCAGGAAGAAGGCAACGGCGTTGTGTCCGTACCACCATTGCACCAAGGCTTCCTGAACTCCCGAAAAGATCGGGTAACTCTCTGTCCAAGACACGGGCATTTCCAAACTGCGTACAATATGAAGCACTGCTACGGTTACCCAGGTAGCGATGTAAAACCAAATTGCTACATATAAATGACTTTCGCGTCGGGTCAGAATGGTGCCAAACATATTGACGCCAAAAATCACCCAAACGACCGTGATCAGAATGTCCAGCGGCCAGATCAGTTCAGAATACTCGCCACTGGTCGTTAATCCCATTGGAAGGGTCACGGCAGCGCACAAAATAACTACCTGCCAGAGCCAAAAGTGAATCCAGGAGAGTTTATCGCTCCACATCCGGGCTTTTACCAGCCTTTGCAAGGAATAGTAAACACCCATAAAGATACCGTTGCCCACGAAAGCAAAAATTACCGCGTTGGTGTGCAGCGGGCGCAAGCGACCGAAGGTCAGATAGGGCCCGTAATTAAGCTCGGGGATCACTATTTGCAGTGCCATGTACAGGCCTACCAGCATCCCCACCAAAGCAAAAACAAAGGAGGCAATCCCGAAGGCCCGCACTATTTTGTTGTCGTACTGAAATTGTTGTATGTTATTCATAAAGAAGGCTTTAAATCTTCGTCTTGTTGTTTATATACTGAAACTTCCCGCCCTTCAGGGGGAGATTCCGGGGGGGGAGGATCAAGGTTTGGACCGTCGAAAAGCATTCGAACGGCGGGTGTGTAATCGTCATCGAACTGGCCATCGCGCGCAGCCCGGAGGTATGCAATAAGAAAGCCCGCTGCGAGCAGTAGGCTTACCAGAATTAGGAAAAGCATGATTTTCATTGAACCAGATGTGATTTCATGCTGCTTGAAATCGGCTGCAAGATGGGGCAGGCCGCAAAAATCGGCGGATGACGCAAGTCAGGGTGGAGGGTGATTTTGGTCGGCGCGGGGAAATGGAACCTGAAAAATGGGACGCCATCGACACCGTTCTCGCGGCGCACTACGGTTTCACGGAGGAGGAGTTGGATTTCATCATCAACTACGACATCAAGTACCGGATGGGTCGCGGGAGCGGGGAGGAGGAATGAGGGGTTGTACGATTAATCGTCCAGCCCACTGACCTCGTGTCTGGCCTGCGCGGGATTAGTTTTCCCTGGTTCGCACTTGCCAAATTTGAGGATCACGTTTTGGTGGAAAATAGCGTGAACAAAGGCTGTTTGCCCTTCAATAGAGAAGAAAATGGAGTAAGGGAAGCGGTGGAAATTTGCGCGCCTAATGTCCTCGACCACCAGTGGGAACTCACGCGGATTTTGTTCGATCCGGTTTTCTAAGGTCAGATACTCTTCAAAAAAGTCTTGCTCAAGCCCTGGGCTTTCTTGTAGATACCAGGCAAAAGCCTCGTCAAGTTCGGCTTCGGCTTCCGGGTGAAACTCAAGCTTGTAAGCCATATTTTCTGATAAGATTCGCTTTCACGGTTTTGGCGGACACCGTTGCAACTTTGCCGTTTTTTACTTCGTCCCGACGACGCAACAAGGTCTTTTTCTGGGATTCTGGTAAAGGTTCGACACCTTCCTCGGAGGCGAGCAGCGCAGCGATGAACTGGAGAAACTCCAGCCTTTCCAGCCTGGTAAGCCTAGTTGTTTCTGCTTTCAACATTTCAATAGTCATAATGCGATCTGTGTTGAAGATTTGAGGTACAATATTACGCTGATTTGCGGAATATAGTAATGCAGGTACTGTGATTTATACTTGCAGACAGCCTGGAGGAGGCATGAACAGCAATGAGATAAAATATTTTGTGTTTTTGTTTTGAAAATAAAACAAGGTGTTTTAAATTTACTCCTCATTTATACAAATCCGCAACAGCACCGCTGAGTTCCTGATTTTCAGTGCCAAAGCAAACGAAAACACCATTGAAGTCATGGTGCAAGACGAAAGCGTTTGGCTAACGCAAAAGATGATTGCTGCGCTTTTTGAAACCACCAAACAAAACATTGGGCAACACCTCAAAAACATTTTTGAAGAAGCAGAACTTCGGGAACTGGCAGTTGTAAAGAAATTCTTTACAACTGCCGACGACGGCAAACAGTACGACACGGCCTACTACAATTTGGACGCGATCATCTCGATTGGCTACCGCGTCAATTCGCAACGGGCGACACAGTTCCGGCAGTGGGCAACCGGTGTTTTACGGGATTTCGCCGTTCGCGGGTACGTACTCGACAAAGAAAGGTTGAAAAACGGCGCCTTTTTGGGCCAAGAATATTACGATGCGCTGCTGGCTGAAATCCGGGAAATCCGCGCAAGCGAACGCCGATTTTATCAAAAGATAACCGACATCTACGCCACCGCGATGGATTACAACGCGGACGATGCCACGACCCAAACCTTTTTTGCCTCGGTGCAAAACAAACTGCATTTTGCCATTCACGGAAACACGGCAGCCGAATTGATTTTCAGTAGGGCAAACAGTAAAAAAGCACACATGGGCCTGACGACCTGGAAAAACGCCCCGTCAGGAAAAATCATCAAAACCGACGTGTCGGTCGCCAAAAATTATTTGACCGAAAAAGAAATTTTGGGCAATTCAGGCAAGGTAACTCAAGCAATAGCCAAGGCATTTGCCGAAAGTGAGTTCGAAAAATACCGCATCGTTCAAGACAGGCTTTTCGAAAGCGATTTTGACAGAGCCGTAAAAAAAGCGCTCAATCCCAAAACCAAAAACCCTACTGAGACCTGAAAGAGTCAGTTGTCCGCAAAAAATGGACAACTAAAAATGCTAATTGCATTTATCAAAATGCGGAAAACCGTCGAAAACAATGGAGAACTACAGCCATCTTATCTATGCCCAAATTGGCAACCTATGCATTCTGGAACAGCCCAAAACCGCCTTCCTCTGTTCCCGCCAAGTCCCTGCAGATGCGGTGCTTAAATGTTACGATTGGGCCATTCAGATGCGGGAGGCAGGCCGATGTGTCATCAGCGGTTTTCACAGCCCGATTGAACAAGACGTGCTGCACTATCTTTTGAAAGGGAAACAACCCGTCATCCTGGCGTTAGCAAGGGGGATGAAATCAAGCTGGGAACCCTCCATTCAAAAAGCATTGGAGGAGGGAAGGTTGCTCATCGTTACTCCGTTTGGCGAACTCATCAAACGTGCTTCGCAAGATACAGCAGCCATCCGAAATGATCTAATGTTAAAACTGGCAGATGAAGTGGTGGTTGGATACGTACAATCTCTCTGGTTCCTCCTGACTACTGCCCTAACTTTGCCAGAATTATGGACAAACAAGCCAACAATCCGCTGCACGGCATAACACTTCAAAAAATATTGGAGCAACTATTAGACCTCTATGGTTGGAAGGGGCTGGCCAATCATATTGACATCAATTGCTTCAAGAACGAGCCAAGCCTCCGCTCCAGTCTGAAGTTTTTGCGCAAAACACCCTGGGCCAGACAACAAGTGGAGGAGTTGTACCTGCGGATGGTAAAAGAATCCTGACTCCGCCTAAGTCATCCTTTACCCTGACTTTCATCATCCCATCACACGCTTCCAATCAGGCATCTTTGTGGCATAAAATGTTTCTTATTATGCAAAATACCACACCGATTTCAAGGATTATGACCCGCAAGCCCGCCACTGTCCATCCAGAGGACAACCTCGAGACCGTGCGCGGTATTTTTGAAAAGCATGGT
>JAUSMG010000288.1 GCA_030645295.1 Saprospiraceae bacterium
ATTTTATATGATATGTCGGGCCGAATGGTGCTTAATCACAAAGGCATTGGCCTGGAAGGATACAACACATTTCCAATTCGTTTGGAAGGATTTGCTCCGGGCGTGTATATCCTGGATTTTCAAACGGAAGGTTTGAAAGGGAAGAAGCGATTGGTGGTGCAACGATAACGATGCACGTTTAGAAGGCATGGCTTAAACTGTCAGGTTTCCATGGTCCCCGAATAAACATTAAACCGCCCTTCCCGTAAAAAACCAATAAGCGTAATACCAAACGACTCCGCAGTTTCAACGGCAAGGCTGGAAGGCGCCCCAACGGCGCAAACATAACGGATACCCGCCATGGCGGCCTTTTGCAAGAGCTCAAAACTTGCCCGACCACTCAGCAGCAGTATATGTTCGTCCAAAGGAACCATACCCTGCTGGAGATAGTGTCCAATGAGTTTGTCCAGTGCATTGTGGCGACCCACATCCTCTCGTAAAGTCAGCAGATTTCCCTGCTGGTCAAAGATGGCGCAAGCATGCAAACCTCCTGTGGCGTCAAAGGTAGCTTGTGCTTTTCTAAGTGTATCCGGCAGGGTATAAATGATATCCGGGGTTATTTTCCAGCCTTCTTTATGGGTTGGAAATGAATGATTTGCAGCAATTTTTACTGCATCCATCGAACTCTTGCCACACACCCCGCAACTCGAACTGGTGTAAAAATGCCGCTCCAATTTTTTGATGTCAAAATCAAAATCCGGCTGTAGCGAAACCGTTACCATGTTCTCTCCAAGCACCCTTGCAGAAAAAACATCGGAAGATTTCCGCACAATGCCTTCCGTGAATAGAAAACCGATGGACAGATCTTCGTCCGCACCTGGGGTGCGCATGGTGATGGAAATGTTTTGGCTTTTGCGCTTGGTGACGGGACCAAATTCCAGGCGGATTTCCAGAGGCTCTTCTACGGCAAGCAGGTCGGTTTCTTCCCAGTGGGAGAGGCCCTTATATTTGGAGAGGAGGATTTTTTTGGTGGCGAGATGGTTCATGTTTTGTGGATTTGGTTATGGGTGGATTTGGTGATACGGAAAACGGGGATATTGGATGGTTGGATAGCAATGGTACGCGAAGGTAGTTTCGGCAAGCCATTTCTTGAATGCTTATTTACTTATTAGAGTAACATCACCTTTTATCAATGTTTTGGGGCATATAAGGGTCGTTACCTGAATAATATATACGTAAACGCCCGAGGGGCATGGGCTATTCTTTCCTTTATATTGCCCATTCCAACCCTTTTCCGGGTCTTTGTCCTCATGAAAAACTAAATCGCCCCACCTGTCAAAAATCCTGAAATCATACGAAGACAAACCTATTTCCGAAAGATAAGGGCGAAAAATGTTGTTATCATTGCTATTAGGAATGAAAGCGTTGGGTATATATGCCTTGATATTAAACTGAACCTTAACCGTGTCCAAAATTTCGCAACCGTGCATTTCAAAAGGGTGCAAGTCAAGTTCAAAATATTTACCTACCATAATCACCGGGCAGGGAATACCACGCAAGGCGAAAAAATTATATCTTTATAATTCTATGATAGGATAATCCCCCTTTTTCTGATTGAATGATTAAGAAATATATGCCTTTAATAAAGTTAGAGAAATCAACAGTCAATTTATTGCAATTCAAAAAATGCTTGGATAGCACACGCTTGCCATCTAAAGAATATAGCGTGTAACTTCCACTCAGGTTTTCAGGTAATTCAATATTTATTACATCTATAATTGGGTTAGGATATATTTTATTGTTTAAGGTTTTAGTAATATTTTTGGCAGACACATAAATCGAAGAATCTCCACTGCTGATGCAATTGGAGTTGGGATTAACTTTTATTACAAAACCATTTTTTCTATAACACATATTTTTTGTACTTCCCTCTATTCCAGTACCACAATCCGGAATTGAAAATAGACCCTCTTTTTTTGTTCCAATCGCTTGAATTAAAAATTGTGAATCGCATGCGCAATTATATTTTAAATATGGTTGATTTAATAGGAATAAAGTATCTATGGAAACAACGAGGCAATCATTATAAAGGGAATCTCCAATGCTTATGTTATCATAACTGCGAAGGAGTAGGTCAATTCCATTGAATTCCTCATAGGTGTAAATTTTATGATTTTCTTCTCTTATATACCTTACAAATTGAGTAGAACTATTGCCCCATTGGATAGCCGGATTATTTAGGCAATAATTTAAATTTATTCTCTCTGAGTATAACTTATAATATTTTTTAAGCGCTATTGAAGTATCACCTTTAATAAAATAAGTAAATGAGCTTTTTTCAATAGCAAAACTTTGATTGCAGTGAAAAAATTCAGCATAAAAAAATTCTCCTTGAGTGTACCACTCACTGGTGCTATCAATAAAGGGGAAGTTTGGCAATTGAGCATTTGAATTGCTAAATATAGCCAGGAAAATAATTAAGTAAAAATATTTCATATTAAACTTGTTTGTAGCATGATTGCATGCTTTTGTGCGATATTCTGGGATACCCCCAGATGAACACTGTAAAGAGTTTATTGAAAGGAGTTACAATTAGAAAATCTCGATCTAAAAGACCGAAAAGAAGGCTTTAAACCCTTGTCCAAAAGTCACCTCCTTCTCTCCAGCAAAAAAAATGCCATCCGACCACCGGGCTGGAAGCGGGAACAAACGGGAACAATACGGAACCAACGGAAATCAGAAGCGGGTAAGCTTAGAAAGCAGAATTAAACCGCAAAACCGCAAAACAGGAGAACAGGAAAATATAAAACTACGAGGAGATGGATTTCGAAAAGGGAAGATTTTGGCCATCTTCGGATCATAATGCTCGGTTTTATATTTTCCTGTTCTCCGGTTTTCCTGTTTTGCGGTTTAATTTGTGTGTCTGCAAACATGGGCGTTCAAATCTCCATCCTTCATTCCTTCACCAACTTCCCCGACCACAGCAACCTGCCCCCATCCAGCACACGCACGAGGTAGATGCCCGAAGGCGCGCTGCTCAGCGAAATACGGTGCTGGCTGCTGCCCGCGTCGAGCATTTCCTGGCTGATACTGCGCCCCAAAAGATCGCTGACCACGATGTTGACAGCAGTGGGGGTGGCTTGGTCAAATTCGAGGGTCACATCCCCGCTCGTGGGATTGGGATAGAGATTGAAGGTTGCATTTTCAATCTTCAGCTCAGGTTGCGGTGTGTTGTCGTCGCGTACTCCGGGAAGCGGGCGCAGGGGCGCGCCCGGCGCACAGCCATTGAATGCTTGGGCTATGAACACCACGTTTAGCGCAGCGTTGGCTTCGAAGCCGGGGTTGAGTTCGACGTAGCCGTTCAGGGGGTCGGCATCGAGCTTCACGGTGAAGCCGGCGGCTATCGAGCAGGCCCCGAGGGTCTTTATCCAAGTTTGCGATTCCGTGAGCGGCTTGGAGTAAATGCCTGTTATGGTGACATTTGGTGGGCAGCAGCCAAATACGTCCGCGTAGTTCTCGTAGTCCAATTGCTTGGGCAGCGAATAATACAAGATGCTTGGGACGAAGACGTTGCCGAAATAGTTGCTCTTGACGGTTACGTTGATTGGTGTCGGAGTACCGATACCCCACAAACCAGTAGATGATGCTGCGTAAATGTTGCCGTCGAGCGCCTTTTCCAACTGGCTTTCAGCGTAGGCCGCGTTAGTTGAAACTGGGGCGGTGAGGGTAATAAAATCGCATTTGAATATCCCGCTACTACCCGATCCACCGCCGAGTTTGGCGGCTACCAAAACCTCCGAGTTGTTCACAAATTCCAACCCGTAAGCTTTGCACCAATAGAGGTTACTGAGGAAACGGCCGCCCAGAGACCCAAAGGAACCGTTGGGGTTCAAATTCACCCAACGCAGTTCGCTGCTGCTCGCGTTAATGCTCGCGTTCGACCATGCGAGTCTGTCGCCGGAAGGAGAAACTTCTGCATCCGTAGGTTCTGCAATGAAGCTGATGAAATGTATGTCCGAGCCGAAGGTGATGCCACTGGTACTGATGTTGAACTGATGAGCTCCTGAGCTCGTTACCACGTACCAAATGCGATCTCCATTGGGCTTTGGCTTACTGAGCACCATGCTCATGAAATAATTGTCATTGCCGAAGATGGTATATGAGAATACATTGGGCTGCACGGCCCCGGTCTTGCTGACACGGGTTGCGTTCAAATGACAAACGTGGTAGTGGGCCCCCCCGTTAGGTATGATGTCCATATTACCTGAAAGTATGAGACGGTCATCGCAATCCTTTGGGTCGGGCAGGATAAGGATGTCCTTTCCATTGCTTCCCGAGCTCTGGCCAGTGCTTCCTATGGGGTTGCCGCCACTGTCGTAGATGTTCTCGTTGACCACATAAAACATCAGATTGCCCGATGCGTCATGCGCACTATTAGCGGCAAAATATGGGGTGGTGTAACTGCCCAAACTGCCCGAAAAGCCCGAAGGCGAGCCCCCACCCGAATTAAAGTGGACAAGATTGGGGACGATGGGCCAGTCGGGGTTTTGGGCAGTTATGGAGCAGTATCCGCAAATCCAGACCGCTAAAAGCAGCCATAGACTTTTTGAAAAGTTCTTTTTCATGACGTTTGAGTTTTAGCGGTTGACGGAATTGGTGGCAGGCTGTTTGAGCGCGGCATTCTCTGCTTCGAGCTTTTCCACCCGCTTGTTGAGTTCGAAGGTATACAGCATAAGCTCCTCGATTTTTTCCATCTGGCGGGCGAGCATATCCGCTACATCCAAGCCATCCTTTTCGATGTCTTGAGCAGAAGGCACGTTGGGCAGGTGCTTGTTGGCCTTTACAAATGCTTCCACTTCGGAGAGCGGTTTAAGTACGTAATCGGGCGCGAACACATAGTCGGCCCATTGGGAAGAATTGTAGTTTGCTATTTTCAAGCGCTCAGTCAGGATGCCTCCTTTCACATAAAGACGATAGCCTGATGGGAAGGGATTGGGATGGTTAGGGTCGTTGGGATCAATCCCCATGCCAATCCTGCCGTCGTCTTTTAGGAAAAGATCCCAGTTGGCCCCACCCCCTGTAAGTGGGTTCCAGGGCCGCCAAAAGTTCAGGCCACCCTGATTGGGATAGGTAGGCGTACGAGATACATATTCGAGACCCCAGCGACCGTTGGGATATGCCGCAGGGGTCACATTGTCGCTAAAGAGGAGCATCGGCCCGCCGAATCCGGGATTAGGGCCAGAAATCATGATACCGCTCGCCACATGGAGCTTTTGCAAAGGTGTGGTGATGCCGATGCCGACAGCGCCACCCGGCGTGATGCGCATGCGCTCGGTGCTGCTGGTGGCGAAGGCCATCGTGTTGGCAAGCGGGCGGAAGATGCCGTTGCCGCCGCCGCCGTCGTTCAAATTGTTTGGGAAGAGCGTACTTCCTGTGAAACCGAACGCCGGGTCGGCTGCTGTTTGCCCTTGGCCCACGAGAATACGTGCGCCACCGTTGGTGATTGTATGGATGGCCGGGAACTGGATTGGTTGCGCCGAGGCAATTTGCGCTATCGCAAGAAATACAATGGCAAGTGTGATGCGTTTGAAAAAAAGATTTTTCATGTCTGAAAAAATTTAGAAGTGTAAAGAAATTGCCTTCAGCGAGTCCGTTTAAAGACTTCTTTGAAAACCTGTCCAAAAGTCACCTCCATCCTTTCAGCAAAAAAAAGCCATCCGACCATCGGGCGGACAGCAGGAACAAACGGGAACAATACAGAACAAACGGAAATCAGACGCGGGTAAGCTGGTCCAAAAACTCCTGCTTTTTCCGCTTCGACACGGGCACGTGCGAGCCGTCCACCATGGTCACGGTGCTTTCGCGGTCGAACTTGCGGATGTGCGACAAGTTGATGAGGTGCGATTTGTGTACGGCAAAAAAGCCATAGTCTTCCAGAAGTTTTCGGAATTCGCCCAGGTTGTAGGACGACACGATGCCCTTTGTTTCTTGCACCACCACGCGGGTACATTTTTGTAGCCCCTCGCATCGGATGATCTGACTGGTGGGCACAAACTCCAGCCCTTCCATCGTCGGGATGCCGATGCGGTTGTTCGCGTTGCCGGGATTCAGGATATTGTGCAGGAGCTGGCGGTTGCGCTCGTTTTCCATCCTGGCTTCGATGCGTTGGCGGGCATTGTTCACGGCAGCGATCAATTCTTCGGTCTGAATGGGCTTTAGCACATAGCCCACCGCACAAAACTTGATGGCATCCAGCGCGTAATCGCCAAAACCTGTGACGAAAATGATCTCAAAATCCAGCGAAGGCAGCCGTTTTAGCAGATCGAAGCCACTCTCGCGAGGCATGGCAATGTCAAGAAAAACGAGTTGCGGGTGCTTTTCCGTGATGAGGCTGTAGGCTTCGACAGCATCCTCGGCTTGGCCGATCACAGTTACCTGTGGGCAGTATTGCCGGAGTTTTTCTTCAAGAACAGCCCTTGATTTGGGTTCGTCGTCTACTAAGATTGCGGTTATCATGGTATTTAGACATTGGCCATTGGACGGTGGACATTGGATGTTGGACGGCGATTCAGGGCGGTTTAGTGAGGGTCAGTTTTCAAAAAAGCAAGATTTTGGGCGGGGGAATTTTTTTCGCCGTTTTATCTGTCTGAGTGCACGTCCAGCGTCCAATGTCCAGCATCCAATGTCCAAAAGTTTAGTCAGCTACCGGGATGGTTAAAGTCACCCTTGTTCCTGCCGGGCCGCCATCAGGGTGGCGCAGATCATTCACTTCAATTTTCACTTCGTAGCCTTCCACATGACTGAGTGCTTCCAGTCGCTCATGTACGATTTGCATCGCCCGGCTTTTGTAATTTTTTAGGGATTGTTCGCGCAGTGCCCCTGCTGCTTCCCGTCCTATGCCGTCGTCTTCAACGATACAATGGATTTCTTTGCTGCCATTGGCAGTAACCTTGATCTGCAACAGCCCCTTTTCTTTTTTGTGGAAAAGCCCATGGTTGATGGCGTTCTCGACAAAAGGCTGTAAGAGCATAGAAGGAATTTCGACTTCATCTGTGTCAATGTTTTTTTCCACCGAGAATTTTGCCTCGAAACGCCCTTCAAAGCGCATTTTTTCCAGTTCGACATACAATTTCAACAGCCGGATTTCTTCAGCGAGCGTGATGTATTTGTTTTTCGAACTTTCCAAGAACAGCCGCATCAGCTGCGCGAACTTGGTCAGATAGCCGTCGGCTTCTTGTGTCCTGTCAGAACGAATGAAATATTGGATGGCCCCCAGCGAATTGAATATAAAGTGGGGGTTCATCTGTGATTGTAATGCCTTGAGTTCGAGCTCGGCAAAGCGCTGGTTCATTTCGATGCG
>JAUSMG010000291.1 GCA_030645295.1 Saprospiraceae bacterium
CGTAGGCACGATATTGTCCACTACCGTAACAATGGCGGTACCCGAACTGGTGTGACCACCGGGATCAGTGGCAGTGATCGTTACCGTATTCTGACCGATCTGGTTGCAGTTGAAAGTGTTGGGCGAAACCGTCCAGTTGGCAATGCCACAAACGTCGAAACTGCCATTGTCGAATAATGACGGCGAAATGGCAACGGTTCCATTATTGTCCAGATCAACCGTGGCATTTTTAAGATTGAGCACCGGAGCGGTCTGATCCGATACCAAAATCTGTGTGCTGAGACTTTTAGGGCAATCGTTCGCATCGGTTACGGTAAGGGTATAATTGCCAGGAATCAGCCCTGAAATGGCGGAAATTGTACTTCCGTTCGACCAGAAGTATTGGTAGGGCGGAAGTCCGCCGAGTACCGAAACCGAGATCGCTCCGGTATTTCCGCCCGGGCACACTACATCTGTTTTAGTCAAAATAGAGATCGTAATGGGAATTGGGCTGTTGATTTGTGCGCTAAGGGTGCTGGTACAGTTTTTAGCATCTGTTACCGTCAGCGTATAACTACCTGCTGTCAAACCGAATATTGCCGCGTTTGAACCATTGTTCGACCAATGATAGGTGTAAGGTTGGGTACCTCCCGTAACGCCCACTGTAACCGAGCCATCCGCAGCACTTGGGCAGCGTACGTCAATTTTAGAAACCAGGGAGCTTACCAATGGCTGCGGTCCTGTGATCTGAACCAATTGTACTACCTGGCAACCCGAGGCGTCGGTAGCCGTGACAGAATAGGCGCCCGGGGCAAGTCCGGTGGCTGTTTTGGTCGTGGCTCCATTGGACCAGGCATAAATAACGGGGTTCAGTGCTGAGCTTAGATTTACAGTAGCAGATCCGTTACTGGCGCCAAAACAGCTTACATTAACCCCTGAAATAGTGCCGGTTATGATACAATTAGCCGCGTTAACATTGGTTGTTTTCACGATCGTACATCCTTGTCCATCTGTCACCGTCGCCGTGTAAGGGCCAGGGGCGAGGTTGCTGATGGTTAATGTAACGGCTCCAGTGCTCCATTTTACGGTATAAGGCGCGGTGCCACCGCCGCCGATGACCGTAGCGGCCCCATTGTTCACGCCGGGAATTGATTGATGCGTGACATTGATATTAGCGGTCAAAACAAGTTGGTTGATCGTGGTGCTGGCAGTTGCGGAACAACCTTCAGAGTCTGTTACCGTAACGGTGTAAACGCCAGCTGCCAACCCATTGATGCTGGCGGTCAGCTTCCCGTTTGACCAGTTGTAGGAATAATCATGAGAACCTCCACCGGCAACCACTGTTGCGGTACCGTTTGAGCCACCACTGCAGTAAACAGGCGTACTTTGAGCAATTAAGGCGGTCACGGGTGTGGACTGGGTGACGACCATGCTGTCTACATCAGTGCATCCGTTTTGGGTGTTCGTTACCTTTAAAGTATAGTTGCCCTCCAGATTTACACTCGGATAGAGGGTGGTTGCTCCTGATATTATGTTGCCGTCCCAGGTGGTCCAGAGATAGCTGAAATTATTGCCATTTGAAGAGAAGGAACCATTGATCAAAACGGTGCTGAAATAACAGTTCAGAGATCGATCATCCCCGGCATAAGCGAAAGGCGGCGTGGTGTTTTCAGAAGTATAAACAGAGGCGGTATTGGTGCATCCATTGCCCGGATTGGTGGCCGTTACCGTGTAATAACCGGAAGCGCTCACCAATGGATTTTTTAGCGTGGAAGAAAAGTTGTTTGGACCAGACCAGGTATAATTCAGCCCTTGCGGGGAGGAATTTGTGGTGATTTGGGCCAAAGGGTTGGCACAAGTAATGGTTCCGCTGGTGGCCGATACACTGGGCGGGGTTATGTTTTGTGAAACCGCAGCAGAGGCGGTGGCAGTGCATCCATTCTGCGGATTGGTCACCCTGAGTGTGTAGTTGCCCACAAAACTTACACTGGGGTTTTGTTGAGTAGAAAAATAGCCATTCGGGCCGGTCCAACTATAGGTCACGCCGGGCGTTGTGGAACTTCCCGTCAACGTTACCAAAGGTGATGAACAGGTTTTGACACCACCTGTGGCCGAAGCATTCGGTACTGTTATGTTTTGTTGTACCGTTACGGTTGCAGTGCCGGTACAGCCGTTAACAGGGTTCTTGATGGTCAGGGTGTAAATGCCTGGTGCACTGATCAGTACGTTTTGAAAGCTGGAATTGAAATTGCCCGGCCCGGTCCAGGCGAAACTTACCCCAGGCGTGTTAGACATGCCATTTATTTGCACCATTTGCGCATTACAGCTGAGGGTGCCATTTACAATTGCGGTTGCAATGGGTGCGGTCAAATTGCTGGTAACGGTAACGGCATCTGTAGCCGTGCATCCATTTACCGGGTTATTGACGGTTAACGTGTAGTTGCCAGGACTGCTTACCGTTGGGTTTTGCAGGTCGGACGAAAAGCCATTCGGGCCAGTCCAGTGAAATTGCACCCCCGGAGTCGTCGAAGTACCCGTCAATTGCACGGAAGTCTGCTCGCAGGTGATGGTTCCGCCGCCCGCAGCATTCACGTTGGGCGACACGAAATTAGAGGTCACTACAGCCGTAGATTTATTGATGCAACCGGTCAGCGTGTCTGTAAGGGTGAAAACATAATTGCCTGCAACGCTGACTACCGGATTCACCAATAGCGAGTTGAATCCTCCCGGACCCTGCCAAATGAAAGTGGTGTTCAATGCAGTATAAACTACGGTTAGGGTCACCGAACTGGAATTGCAATTCAACACACCACCGGTGGCCGTGGCGGCGGGTGTGATATTTTGTCCTGTGACAGTAGTTACAGCGGAAGCCGTGCAACCATTGGTCAGGTCAGTGACCGTTAGTTGAAAGGTGCCGGCGTGATCTATGACGGGCGAAAGCGTGTTCGCCCCGGAAAGTATATGTCCGCCATTCGAGGCCACCCATTGATAGGTGTAATCAGGACCACTGGAACCACTGCCGTTGAGCGAAGTAATGGTGTTGGTACAGAAAACAACCACTGGATCGCCCGCCTCTGCCATTGGGACGGTAAAATCATCAGTGACCACAATGGTGAGATCGGCTGTACTGCCGTCACTGTCCGTCACTACAACCTCATAACTTCCAGTCGAAATGTTTGTGATTACCGCCCCGGTGGCGCCAGTATTCCAGACGTAGGTATAACCGGGCGTTCCACCGGTGGCAATCACAACAATAGAACCAGACGGGTTAAAACAATTTGGGTTTTGAAGGGAGACGAGCGTAACGACAAGTGCGTCATTGTCCGAAGTGAAAAAGGTTTTGGAGAATCCCTGGGTATAAGCGAAAAGCGCAAATACGATTAAAAAGCAGGATCGAGTCATGGGAAAAATTTGCAGATTAATAAAAAATGAACTTGGATGCAAAGGGACGCCCCCGACAAAACGACGCTTTTCAAGCGTCGGATTCCGGTATTCAATGCGTACACAATGGCTGGAGAATATCTATTGTGCAATAACCAGTCCAATTTTAAGTTTCCCTTTCGGAGATTTCATTCAGGCTTCTTTTCGGAAAGCCATATTTTGCGCCTTCCAGTCCCTTATTTGAATAGGACCAACTCTAGGATGAAAGGAAAAAAACACCTTCTTAATGGCTTGTTTTTCGGAATGATGATCGGCTGGGCCTTGGGCTTCCTTCGCCTGCCATACCTTGAAAAGAATGACTCGTTTTTGCTGGGTTTTATAGCAGCGCTGGCAATCGTTTCGCTCACGCTTATACTGGTGACTGCATGGAAAAGGGGTTTTCTGCCAGGGCTCCTGGGCAAAAAAACAGTAACAGAAGATGCTCAAAAGACCCGCACCCATACCGTCATTTGGTCAATTTTGGTGGGCATTCTTGTGTTGGGAGGGGTTATGGGTGGGCTAGGGGTCTATCGCCAGATCGAGTCTTCCCGACTTCAAATTCAAAACCAGGAAAAAAAGTTGCAGAAAATGGCGGCATTGGTGGAGGCTGTGAAGAAAAATGATCCTGCGCCGTTGATGCGCAGCATACTATATGATATTGGAGAAGAATTAAAGCGCAATCCCGGCAGAACGCTGTGTGATTCTACGATCGCGAGAATAGCGGCTTTGAGTTTTTCTTTCACGCCTTACAAATATGTCGAAGGGGATAGCCTGTCGGAGAAAGCGTGCAGCCCCGGGCGCGGGCAACTTTTGCAGGCCTTGGTACTGATGAAAATTGATTCGGGTTCATTTGCTCGGATAAAAGAGAATACGCGCTTTGCCGGGGCAGATTTGCGCGGGGCGTCTTTGAATGGATCTGATTTGAGCGGTATTGACCTCCAGGATGCGAATTTGAAGGATGCTCAATTGAGCGGCGTAAATTTGAAAGGTGCTGACCTTGGTGGGGCAAATTTTTGGGGAGCAAATTTGAACAAGGCTAACCTGAGCCTAACGAATTTGAAAAAAGCGGATCTGCGCTGGGCGCTCCTGAACGAAGCGAGCCTCATCATGACAAACCTGAACGGAGCAAACCTCGCCAATGCACAACTGATAAAAGCAGATTTGAGTGGCACAACTGTTCGGTGGGCACAATCGGGCGGTGCATTGTTCAACGAAGCAAATTTGACAAAGGTCAGTTTTGTTGGCACCAACCTCACAAAAGCAGCCTTAAGACAGGCAAACCTGAGCAATACTGACTTTAGATTGGTACATTTAAGCGAGGCTGATCTCGTTGGAGTGCTCATGGACAGTACCCTGGTAGATGGAGATTGGCTGGAAAAATTAAAGGAATGGCGACCAGCCGGTGCTAAAGCATTGCAGGAAATATACACCATTAAAAACGATACCGCCAAGCTGGACAAACGTATTCTGTACCGCTTGATAAAAATTTGATGGACATCACCAGACTACTGGACATTTTGACATTGGACATTGGACTTGCACTCTAAAAACTTGAAGATCATGCACTCGCTTTAGCGTGTCTAAGGTCCAATGTCAAAATGTCCAATAGTCTGGGACTGCCTCACTTTTTATAGGTCCACTTTCCAGCGGTCAAACGCCCGCTCATCACTGCGTTGAGTTTATTTGAAAACCTGAGTACTACGTCGTCATCAGTTCTGTATGGTGAAATGCCCATTTGAAAAGCCCAGCTATAATAGCGCTGCAGGTCATTCAGAAAATTGGTAAGCAGTTCGGGCGTCCAATTTGTTTCCCGGTCAATCCCATATTTCTCCTTGAGCTGTTTGCCTAGCTCCTGTCCCCATTCATTGTTGATAAGGTCAACATAATTATCCACCGGGCCTTCATCCAGGTCTGAAATTTGTGCTTCCGTAAATTTTCCGCTGATCAGCTCCGGATGGCGGTAACGTTCGTGTGAGTCAGCAATGAAATCAGCCAGTTCCTCCGAAAAACAAGCAGTAATGAATGCCTGTGCAGTGATGTGGTTAAAGGAATTGAGGTAGCCCTTTTCAGTGCTGTCCCGAACATTTTTAAAAGCCATTTCAGGCGTATTGATTTTTTTTACCATGGATTCTGCAATATCATAAAAAGCCGGATCACCTTCTCCGAACCATTCCGGGCTTCGTCTGGAAAGATTGAATGCCTTCTCCAGGTCTTTCCTGTTCGCCACGGCATAAGGACAACTAAAAAGAAAGCTGAGGCGGTCCCAATGGGTGCCACCGTACCTTGCATTCATCATATCACCCTGGCTGGTGCCGGTTTCTAAAACAGTGGCCACTGCTCTGCCATTACTACAGTGACGAACAAAGACAACATTGCTGCCATATTCAATCTGGATCACTGATTTTAAGTCTTCAAGAGATGCGAATCTGGTTCCAAGCAAAGCCCCTCTCCCTGTATTGTTCGTTGTTGCACTGGTGGTGTCATCACTGACCCAGGAATTGGCAGCGCAATCACCGAATGGGTGATCACCTGACGGATTACAGCCCATAAAGCAGAGGGAGAGTATAGCGAGAAACCGGAGTGGATTCATAACAGGAGTGGGAGGGCAAATGTAGAAAACGGGCTGGAATGTTTTGGTAAACATTTGTTGAGGCTAAGCCACACTCTAACAATAACCTTAAGCATCGGCACGCACTTTTTTTACCAAAATGACTTAGCTGTTGCCATTTGAGCCGGTATTTTTACAACAAGGCAAGGCGATGTAAATTATGACCTAGACAAGGACGAAATTATTGCCACTCGACTGGAAGGAATTTCAAGTTCGGGTAAAGAGGCGCCGATCAATATGAGCAAACTCGAACTCCAGTACGGCAATGGGGAAATTCAGGAAATTGAAGTCCGCAATACTTTTGCCGCCAACAGCGAAAGTAAAGTTATCGATCTTCCCGGCAACAAACGGGTAATCAGGAGAGCGGTATTCTGGTATGATACCAAGAATATTGCCGAGCGCAAAGGCGTCGTCGAATTATGGGGCAGGCATTAAAATCCTGGTCTGAAAAAGTACCACGCTTAACAGGAATTAGAAAAGCTCAGAGGGCCTGTGATGGTGAATCGATTTGCTCAAGTATTGATTCCAATATTTTGGGCCAACGCCAATGGAACGACTTGCGAACGAAGCAACGCAACGACCTGATCTCCAACGAACAGGCCAATCTCGAACTTGGTCAGATCCGAAACAGCCTGGTTTCATTTTTTTGCAATTCGGTAAAGCCTTCCCTG
>JAUSMG010000290.1 GCA_030645295.1 Saprospiraceae bacterium
TGCGGTTTTCCTGTTTAATTTACCGGCCAGCTTAAATCCGGAATGACCTGATTTTCCTCATTTTTGCGCCATGGTCTCTGATGTTATAAAATCCTGGTGGGCAAATATTTTGCTTTACGGCCTTTCTTTAGGGCTGTTGCTGGCAGCACTTCAGTTTTCCCAATATCGACTCCTGACCATAGGAAATGCGGAAAAGTGGTACATCGGTTTAGTCGCCATTCTTTTTGCAGGCGTCGGCATTTGGGCCGGCAGAAAACTGATCCGGAAAAACAGTTCAGAACCAACCCCCATTAGCGCTGAATTCCTCCCAAAAGAAGCGGTGCTAAAACAACTCGGTATAACACCCCGCGAATTAGAGGTCCTCCAGCAAATGGCACAAGGACTGAGCAATCAGGAGATTGCAGAAAAACTCTACGTCTCCCTCAATACTGTGAAAACACATACCTCAAATTTGTTTTCAAAACTTGGCGTACTGCGGCGCACACAGGCCATTCAACGCGCCAAAGCAATAGGGTTGCTTGAGTAGCGCGCAAATCAGCATCCTCCAGCAATTCCATCAACGGTTTTCAACCCTAAAAACACTCCCCCGAAAGTGTGATATCACCTGTATTTTTGGAAATCACCCAAAAGTGTGAGGGCTGAACCCGGCGAATATGCTTGGTTTGCAGCAGTTTTTCACACAAAATTTCCTTTTTATGAAACAGACTATTCTACGGTATGGGCTAATCTCTGGCGCAGTGGCCGCCGTGCTCATGACCCTTACTGCAATGAAATTATCCTCCTCGATGGATTTCGAAAACGGGCATTACTATGGTTATGCGGGCATTTTGCTCAGCATGATCTTTGTTTTTCTGGGGGTCCGTTCTTACCGCGAACAAGTGAACGGGGGAGTATTGAGCTTTGCCAAGGGGTTTCAGGTCGGCCTGCTTATCGCCATTGTATCCTGCATTTGCTATGTGCTGGCCTGGATGGTGGTATCAGAAACCTTGATTCCCGATTTTATGGACAAATATATCGAACACGCTTTGTCGCAGTTGAAACAATCCGGCGCAGCACAGACCGAAATTGAGCGACAGACCACAGAAATGCAGCAATTCAAGGAAATGTACAAACACCCCCTGGTGAAATTTGGTATGACATTTTTGGAACCCTTTCCTGTAGGCCTATTGGTAGCGCTGATCTCGGCGGCGGTGTTGCAAAAGACCGCGGCGTGATACCCTTGAAAGGGCTATTTCCCTCCCATTGTTTCAACGATTGGTCGAAAAGCAAAAGGCGTTCCAGTCACCACACACCTTTATTTGTGGTCTTATTGTGGAACCCCGAAAAACCGATGGGATGCACTTTCAACTTTTCTAAAAAGAATTTTGCTAATGAAACAACTCAACCAATTCCTGACACTGCTATTCAGCGTGGCGATTATTTCGACCGTCGCTGCCCAAGACCAGAACATCACATTCCGTTCCAAAATATCTTTCCCCGGACAAACCGTAGCCAACATGAGCGGCTGGGCCTCCCCCAATGGACAGGAATACGCCCTTGTGGGGGCTTCTAAAGGGCTGGTCGTGGTGGATGTTACTGACCCGGACGCTCCCGTGCAGATTGTACAAGTTGCTGGCCCGGATAACTTTTGGAAGGAAATCAAAACCTATTCGCATTACGCTTACGTAGTCTCTGAAGGTGGACTTGGAGTGCAGATCGTGGATCTTAGCGCGCTTCCATCCTCCAACCTGCCTAAGAAATTTTACAAAGGCGATGGAGCCATTGCCGACCAACTCAATACCATTCATGCCTTGCACATTGACCTGACCAAAGGCAACCTGTACGCCTTCGGGACCAACCTTTTTAACGGTGGTGCAGTGGTGTTGGACCTCAACGATCCTTGGAATCCAACTTATGTCGGCAAATTTGACCAGCTCGGCTACATCCACGATGGCTATGTGGACAATGACACCCTCTACGCCGGGCACATCAACGCTGGTCAGTTTTCTATCGTAGATATGACGGACAAGGCGGCCCCAGTGTTGCTTAATACCCAAAATACCCCTACCAATTTCACCCATAATACCTGGCTTTCTGAAGACCGAAAAACCCTTTTCACCACCGATGAAACAGGCGACTCTTTCCTGGCCTCCTACGATGTTAGCGACCCTTTTGATATTAAATTTCTGGATAAAATGCAGACCAACCCCGGCTCTGGAAGCATTGTTCACAACACACACATACGGGGTAATTATGCCATAACAGCCTGGTATACAGAGGGTTTGAATATTGTTGATGTGACCAATCCCAACAACCTGGTCGAAACCGGCAAGTACGATACCTACCCACAAGGCTCTGGCGGTTCGTTCGATGGCTGCTGGGGAGTGTATCCATTTCTTCCATCTGGCAATCTGGTAGCAAGCACCATTAATCCCGGAGAATTGTGGGTGCTTACCCCCTCCTATCAACGCGCTTGTTATCTGGAAGGTAAAATTACGGATGCTGCCAACGGACAACCCCTCATCGGCGCTACCGTGCAATTTGTGGGCATCAATACCTCTGCTAAAACTACGGGCGCCGACGGTCTTTACCACACAGGTCAGCCCCAGGCAGGCGTTGCGCAGGTTCAGGTAACCAAGTTTGGATATGAACCGTTTTTGGGCACCGTAAATCTGACCACTGGTGAGATAAGCATCCTTGATGTAGCACTCTCAGCCTCCTCCATCTACACCGTTGGTGGACAAGTGCTGCGCGCCAGCAATGCTGCGGCCATCCCCAACGCCTATGTATCGATCATCTCGCCAGACGTTACTTTTGAGATCACAACCGATGCCAATGGGCAGTTCAGTATTCCCAATGTGGTAAGTGGAATTTATGATATTGTAGCCGGAGCCTGGGGCTACCGCTACACCGTGCAAAACCAGCTCGTAAATGCCAACCAACAAGTTATACTTGAATTAGAAGAAGGTTATCAGGACGATTTTGTGTTCGACTACGGTTGGCAACAAAGTGGAAGTTCCGGAGAAGGCAAGTGGGAGCGCACCGATTCCCCGCTCGGCGTTGATGTGGGAATATTGGTCGCACCCGATGCTGATGTGGCTGGTGATGTTGGATTTTCCTGTTATGTAACCGGTAATTCCACGGGCGAGGTGGACGTAGATGATGTGGAAAATGGCTCTTCCATTCTGAAGTCACCCATTATGGATCTAAGCGATTATCTCAACCCAAGGATTTCGGCCCAGGTATGGTGTGTCAGCGCGAACATCAACCAGCAATTCGTTGATTCTATCAAAGTCTTTGTCAGCAATGGTACCCAGGAAAAACTCGCCTGGAAGCGCAAAGGCAATTTTCTGGATTGGCAGTTAATGGAATTTGACGTGACAGATTTTGTTCCACTCAGCAGTACGATGAGCATCCGTATCCTTTGTTTTGACAATCCGAACGGCATGATCTTCGACTCCTACGAAGCTGCATTTGATCAGTTCAATGTAGTGGACCAACCACTCAGCACCATTAATCCCGAGGAAACAGCCACCTTGTCCGCTATGCCTAATCCGTTTAGTGGCGCCACAGTAATTGACTACCAAAACATTGAAAATCAAAGTATTATGAAGGTTTTTGACCTTTCCGGGCATCTGGTTCAAACCCTTGAACTGGAGGGCGATTCAGGGCAAGCCGTCATTGGCAGCAAGCTGTCTAAAGGCGTTTACTTCGTTCGGATCGAACAGAACGGATATGCCTCCAAGCCTGTGAAGGTGGTAAAAGTCGATTAATAGGGACAGCCCCTGTCCTACAGCTTTGAGCCATAGGACGGGGGCTATTTCAATACTTCATCAACTTCTTCACCGAGCTGCTTTCACCGGATTCGATTTCCAGGAAATAAACACCCCGTGGCAAATGCCCCATTCCCGAAAACAGGATTTCATCATCAGAAACATTCCCCTCAGACAAGGCGATGGGCCTGCCCAGCATATCGTACAAACGAACCGTTGTCCAGGGTACGGGCATTGACATTTGAACAGAAAAATGGTCACTGAAAGGATTGGGGAAAGCGTTGGATCCAGTAATGGCGATTGGTTCCGCACTCGGAACCGTGGGCAGTTCGCCGTTGGTTTTGCGGCGGTATACACCATCGCCGCCTACGAATAGCTCCCCTTCAAAAAGCGCCAACAATGAGGCTGACTTGCGCCACAATCCTTCCGAAAATGGCTGCCAGCTCACTCCAAAATCTGGGGAGAAATAAACCCCATTGTTATGTAGCGCCACGAAAATCGTGTCGCCTGATATCTCAATGTCGGACCAAAAACCATCTTCATAAATACCAGTCGTTACGATCCGAGGGTATTGATTCCAGGATTGCCCCCCATTGCTGGAAACAAAATAATTATAATCAAATTGGGTATTGTCTAGGGGTTCGGTGACAACGCAGACATTACCCTTTACGTAAAACGCCTCATAGTACGATGGGAGAAAAGAAAACGGGGGGGAAACAAACGGCACTGGAGTGTTCGCAAGCGGAACGAATGCAAGGCTCTGGACCTCCCAGCGATACAACAACCCATCCAGCGTCAACAAATAAAGTTGACCATCAAAAACGTCCATTTTTTTGAGATTCGTGGCCGGAAGAATCGGATAGAGGTATTTCCATGTTTTGCCCATGTCATCGGAATAGCGCGGTCCATTAATGCCATCAAACGCATCGCTCCAGCCAAAAATGCGGCTGCCCACCATTTCCATCCGCTCCATGCTCCAAATATTCTCCCCATCCTCATCCTTGGCCCATTGAAAAGATTGACCGCCATCGCTCGAATACCATATTTGGCCAGCCCATGTAGAAACCACCAGATTGTTTCCGCTTGCCACCACATCTTTCACCTCTTTCAATTCATATTCTGGTGCGACAAGTAACCAGTGATGCTTGTCAGGCAAGAGTTTGTACAAACCCGAAAAAGTGGGCGCGTACAATTGACCCTCATACAATTTGATCTGGTGGATTTGGCCGTCGTTGACCCCTGTTGATTTGGCCCAATTCACCCCATCCGTGCTATGCAGCAACCCGTTGTGTATCGTTGAACGCAAAAGTTTGTCGCCCAATGAAATCACTCCGAATGCGGTGGCAGTCCCAGAAGGCAAATTGCGCTGTTCAAAGGCTCCAGAAGCAGCATCAGTTACCCAAGCCCTGTAATGCACTTGTTCAAAGGCAAAAACCCTGCCTTGGAACGGCAGCAACACATCAAAATTTGAAAAATCGTCGGCATCGGCAGAAAAAGTTTTCCAGCTAAGCCCTCCATCTTCTGAGATACTGACAGAGGTATTTTGGAATCCATTTTTTACAATCAACGTTTCAGCTTTTTTGTAAGACATTCCAACATTTTGCGGAAAAACAAGCATCGTATCCCAGCTGAAACCACCATCGGAAGACTCCAGAATGACGGCATTCTTGCTTCTGTACATTCGATCCCCATCGACGATAAAACCAATTCGTTCTGGATGCACCCATTCCCAAGTTACGCCGTGGTCGCCGGAACGGACGGTACCGCCGGAGTGCTTTCGGGCATACACATACGAGCCAAAAATCTGCATATCAGTCATAATTGAATCCCAAGGCAAAACGTCCACTTCCGTCCAGATAAAACCATCATCATCCGATTGAAAATAACGCCCTCCGAGCGACTCATGAATGGTCCGCACCAAAACGTTTGGCCCCTGCGTGCTAAGGTAGGTGTAAAAACCCTCGTGCAATTCCGGTACGTCATTCCAGGTTTCGCCATG
>JAUSMG010000295.1 GCA_030645295.1 Saprospiraceae bacterium
AGTAGGAAGCAATGGAAGCATCCTCAAGTATGAGGGCTTGCCATCGGTGACCGCCAATTTCTCTTGGGCCTATCAAGGCCTATCCATCCAGTTCTCTAATACTTCGAGCAATGCCACTTCCGTCCTCTGGGAGTTTGGAGACGGACAAACCAGCGAGGAAGAAAGTCCACAACATGTTTATGCATTCCCTGGCGAATATCTCGTAAAATTGACCATTTACAACAATTGTGGGGGAGAGGCCACTTACGAGCAAATGATACAAAGTCAATCCGGTTCTAACCATTGCTGGCAATGGAAGAACCCATTTCCACAAGGAAACCATCTTTTTGATGTGCAATTTTTGAATATCAACACTGGATGGGCAATTGGCAGTCGCGGAACAATTATCAAAACAACAGATGAAGGAATTAGCTGGATCTTTCAAATCTCAGGGACAACCAATACCCTGAATGACGTACATTTCATAGACCCTCAAGCGGGTTGGGTGGTCGGAGATAAGGGTTCCATACTTCATACGGATAATGGAGGAGTAAATTGGCAAACACAAACATCCGGAATTGTTAAAAACCTTAATGCTGTGTTTTTTATTGACAACCAGTTAGGCTGGGCTGTGGGTGCATCGGGAACAATTATTCATACAAATGATGGTGGCCAGAGTTGGCATTCACAGGAATCAGGAAGTGCCACTAATTTTCTATCAGATGTGTACTTTATTGATAGTCTCAATGGATGGATAGTTGGAGGATCTGGAGTCATACTCAAAACTACGGATGGTGGAGCACACTGGAATTCGCAAGTATCCGAATTTGAGGGATATATCAGGGCTCTACATTTCATCGATACCTTGACAGGATGGGCGGTAGGCGAATATGGGCAAATAATCAAAACCTCGAATGGCGGAGAAATCTGGCAGATTCAAGAATCTGGGGCCTTTCTATCCCTTTCTGATGTTTACTTTACCGATACACTAATCGGTTGGGTCGTGGGCGATAATGGCACTATCCTCCATACATTGGATGGAGGGATGAGTTGGCAAGCCCAGACTTCAAACACCAAAAGCAGCCTCTTTGGTGTTTGTTTTATCAATTCAACCGAGGGTTGGGTTGTTGGCGAATATGGCGTTATGCGCAAGGCCTCGAACGGTGGCACAAATTGGCCAGTTCAACCATTTGGCATTGATAGTTGGCTTTTGAGCGCACATTTTGTGGATGATCAACAAGGTTGGATTGTTGGTTATTATGGGACTATTCTTAAAACCTCAGATGGTGGAAATAATTGGCAAGACCAATCGCCCGGGCCTGACTATGTATTGGATGACGTTTTCTTTATAAATCCTGAGGAGGGTTGGGCGGTTGGTAGTGAAGGCACGATGCTCAAAACTACCAACGGCGGAGCAACTTGGGTCGCACAATCGTGGCTTACTAATAATTACTTAGGAGACATATATTTTGTGAACCCACAAACAGGGTGGTTAGTCGGCGGAAACAACATTTGGAAAACAACGAATGGTGGTGCGAGCTGGCAGAAGAAAACCTTAGGAGCAATCCAAATTCTTACAAGCGTTCAGTTCATTAATACCCAAATAGGTTGGGCAATCGGCGACAACAAAATACTGAAAACACTGGATGGTGGGGCGACTTGGCAAATAATTCCCTCCGGGGTTTTTCAAAATCTACTGGACATTCAATTTATAGATAGTGTGACAGGCTGGGCAGTGGGCGAGGCAGGCACGATACTCAAATCTACGAATGGTGGAACAAGTTGGCAACAACAAGTGTCCGGGAACTCAGCGTATTTGAACGCTGTATGTTTTGCAAGTACTCAGCAAGGTTGGGCTGTTGGTGATCAAATGATATTTAGAACTTCCGATGGCGGAACAAGTTGGGAAGCATTATCTTCTCCTCAGATGGACTTTTTTAATGACATATATTTTGTCAACCCTCAAACTGGCTGGGCAGTGGGCATAGGTGGCGGGATCCTAAAATACGAAGGATTCTCTTCCCCAATTGCTGGATTCATCTGGTCTGCTCAAGGCACTTCCACCCAATTCACCAACACCTCCACCAACGCTAACTCCTTCTTCTGGGACTTCGGCGACGGCCAATTCAGCGGAGACGAAAACCCATTACACACCTATGACGCCTCCGGCGAATACCTCGTCAAACTGACCGTCACCAACGCTTGCGGCGGCGTATCAACCGTGGAACAAAGCGTCACAGTTACGGTAGGTGTTTCAACCCCCGACTTCCTGGATGCCTTCGAGCTATACCCCAATCCGGCAGCAGACCAATTCACCCTGCACCTGAAAGGCGCTCCGCAAGCATCCTTACAAGTGGGCTTATTCAGCAGCACAGGTCAGCGTCTGTATCAGGAAGTGCTTGATTTTCAATCTGGTGTGGTGCAAAAAACGATCTCCAGCCGCGATTTACCTGCGGGGATTTATTGGGTGCGGGTTTCGGATGGCAATGAGACGGGCTTTCGGAAGGTGGTGCTTGAATAATTAACAGACGCCTTATTTTAACCATAGTGCTCCCCGTTAAAAGGTCATCCCCAACTCTGACTGCCGTCATTAAGTGGACGCAGAAAGTCCGGTTACCTTTGTACACTTATTAGAATCTAACCCGTCATGCCAATTGGGTCTGAATGATGATTTACATGATTGTTGATCTTTCTGTCTATCGGCACAGCCGACTCGGATAGTAAACACAAGGCTGGAGCCTTGCGCCAGGGGTCGGGGCGGGGGTAACGCCAGCGGGGGCAACCTCATTTGGAAAAGATACTATCAATGCCGCTGACCGGCAGGAAATTAAAATAACAATTATTAAATGCAGGCAATATGAAAATTCTTGTTCCCACAGATTTCTCCAAGCTGTCAAACACAGCTTCACACTATGCAGCAAAGATGGCTAACAAGCTCAATGCTGAAGTGGTTTTGATCCATGTTGTTCACTTAAACAGCCCGCCCCGGGCACAGGTGGCTTTACGTGTGAAAGAAATTGAAGATAAAATGGTAGATAATGCGAAGCAGGATTGCATACAACTTGCCAACGAGCTTAAATCGGAATTTAGTGCTCCGGAAGTTTCATACAAAATAATCAAGGGTTTCCCGGTTGAAGATGTAATTGAAAATTATGCCGTGCACAATCGCATTGATTTTATTGTAATGGGAACTAAAGGTGCAAGCGGCTTACAGAAAGTCTTGATTGGAAGCAATGCCGCTGCTGTTATCACCAGTAGTAGTATTCCTGTCATCATTGTCCCTGAGCATGCAAGGTTTAACGGAATTGAAAAAATTGTTTACGCTTCCGATGTAGACAAAACAGAAACTGAATTAAATATGCTGATAAAGTTTGCTGAACTTTTTGGCGCAGCCATTCACTTAATTCATGTTCTGCCTCCTGCGTCCGAGAATAAAATCGATGTATTAAAGATGGAAGTGGATATAAAAAAGAAATTCAAATATCCCTCCATATCAGTTCAGATAATTCTTAATGATGATATTTTATATGGCATTAATGAATATGTTGCCGACCAAAAAGCCGATATGATAGCTATGTTCACACAAAGGCATAGTTTTTTTGATAAGCTATTTGGTATGAGTATAACACGGCAAATGGCTTTTCATACATGGACACCGATGCTTTCAATAAAAAAAACTCACGGCTAGGATTATGAAAATTCTCGTTCCAACTGATTTCTCCAAGACTGCAGATAAAGCGTTTCAATATGCCATTGATTGTTTTAATAAATCAGATACCACTTACATATTGTATCACTCATTCATGCCATTCGAAAGCGGATTTTACAGTTCCCAAAAAAGCCAAGAAGAAAATAACAGGGCAGAAGATGAGCTGGGAATAAGATTAAAGCAAAAAGCAGATAAATTTGCGGCTGTAAATAAGAATGTTGATATCAAAATATATGTTGACCGGGGAATAGAAGAAAGGAGCATTATCAACTATGCAAGGAATATCAAAGCAGAACTTATTGTTATGGGGACTACCGGAGCAACCGGCTTAAAAGAAAAGCTGATAGGTTCTGTTACTGCCAATATAATGAGTAAATCCGACTGCCCGGTCATTGGAATTCCTGAAAAATATAAGCCAAGAATTCTGAAGGAGCTTGCTTTTTGCAGCAATTACCAGTTGAGGGATATTGGCGCATTAAAATATCTTTTTAATTTGACAAAAAAGTTTAAAGCTAATATCAGGATTTGGCATTTTCATAAAATGGAAGACAATGCTGACAGTGAGAATAAATTAGCAGCAGATTATAAAGCAATGGTCAGGAAAATATTTGGAAATAAAAAAATTACATTTCAGTTTTCACACACAGACAACATTCAAAACGCGCTTGATAAACTTTCCGCAAGAAAGGATTTGGATATGATTGCTTTGATAACACACCGGAGAAAAGGATTTTTTAATTCTCTATTAGATAAAAGTTTGACTAAAAAAGTCGCCTATCATACAAAAGTTCCGCTGCTGGTGATTCCTTCAGAGGAAAACTAACCTTATAATGGATAAAGAAGCATTAAAATAACACTAGAGTGTGTCTGAATGCCTCAACATTATGCCCAAGAAAAATCGACCCAATAGATTTATCCTTTTCTGGAAAAAACTCGGTCCCGGGCTAGTCACCGGCGCGAGCGACGATGATCCATCGGGCATTGCCACCTATTCGCAGGCTGGCGCTATGTTCGGGCTTTCTACCCTATGGACCGCCCTGCTTTCCTACCCTTTGATGGTGGCGATTCAAGAAATGTGTGCCCGGATAGGTATCGTAACGCGGCAGGGATTGACGGGGGTCTTGAAATCGTATTACCCAAAACCCTTGCTGTATGGGATGATCCTGTTCAGCGTACCCGCCATAGTGCTCAATATTGGTGCAGATATACAAGCAATGGGCGCCGTGACCAACATGCTGTTCCCACAAATAAAAGCACACTGGGCAAGCATCTTTTTTACGGTCTTCCTGCTGTTTAGTATTGTTTTTTTACCCTATAAACCCTTTGCAGCCATACTTAAATATCTTTGTTTATCCTTGCTTTTGTATTTAGTAGTGCCTTTTTTGGTCAAACTGGACTTTCAGGCTGTTCTTTATCACACGTTTGTGCCTACCTTCAAATTTGAAAAAGAATACCTGATCATTTTGGTGGGCATTTTGGGTACGACCATTTCGCCCTATCTGTTTTTCTGGCAAACCAGCATGGAAGTCGAGGAAGTCAGCAAACGTAAGAACACAATCGTGGTGGACAAAAAACTGATCGTTGATATGCGGCAGGATATAGATTTTGGGATGTTTCTGACCTGCCTTGTTTTCTACTTCATCATTTTGACCACGGGTACTGTGCTTTTTAATGGAGGAATGCACGACATCAACACCGTGCAGGATGCGGCCATGGCCTTGCGCCCACTTACGGGCGAGGGAGCATATTGGCTCTTTGCCCTTGGAGTGATCGGTACGGGTCTGTTGGCTATCCCGGTTCTGGCGGGGGCGGTATCGTATATCTTGGCGGAAGCGTTTGATTGGGAAGAGGGTATGAATAAAAAATTTCATGAAGCCAAGGGTTTTTACGCTGTATTGGCAATATCGCTGATCCTTGGATTGATGTTCGATTATGTTGGGATCAGTCCAATTGACGCCTTGCTTTTCGCGGCTGTCTTATACGGGATCACGGCGCCTATGCTGATTGCAATGGTGTTACATATTTCTAATAATTCCGCCATCATGGGTACATTTGTGAACGGAAGATGGTCTAATATTTTGGGCGGCGCAGCTTGCGTCTTCATGACAGTCGCCGCAGGGATTTTGATTTATTTTCTGATTTAAGAGTCAATGAACTATTTACAAAGTAAAACGGTCCTTTTCAAGCTCACATCCAGCGGTCTGGCGGTGCAGAAATTATTGTTTTCCATCCTTTTTGTATCCAGCGTGATCATGCTTTTGTCCGCCTGCAAACAAAAATCCCTTGCTGAAGCCGAAGCTGAA
>JAUSMG010000298.1 GCA_030645295.1 Saprospiraceae bacterium
GCAACCAGAAAAATGATTCAGATGGCTTCTAGTAACTCAGGGCAAACAAAGACCGCTTATAAGAAATAGGACCCCTCTGCCAAAGGTCAGAGGGGTCCTATTTCTTTGAAACTTTGCTTCATCTAGGTCGTGTGTGAATTGTGTAAATTTTATTCAAAATTGTGTAATTATTTATGCCAATAGGACGTTGACCTTTACCGGATCTTAATATGCATAAATAATTCATATGACGATTTACATAAAGAATATGGTAAGCGAAAGTTGCAAATTTGTAGTAGGGCTGGCATTGGAGGAGATGGATATTCAAATCACAAAAATTGATTTAGGGGAAGTAAAAATTAATAGAAACATTACAAATGAGGAAAAGAATCTATTAAATCTAAAAATAAATCAAGTCGGCTTAGAGATTCTGGAAAAAGAAAACGATATTTTGGTTGACAAAATCAAAATTGCCATTATCAACTATGTTGACCACTCAGAGGAGAAGCCAAGCCTTCGGTTTTCTGCATACCTGAGTGAAAAACTAAAGCTCAGCTACGGATATTTGGCCAACTCATTTTCAGCGGTGGAGGGCACAAACATTGAGCAATACTTGGCCAATGTAAAGGTAGAACGGATCAAAGAGTTGATCTTATTGGATGAATTAACCCTTTCGCAAATAGCATTTAAATTGCATTATTGTAGTGTCGCCCATTTGTCAAAACAGTTTAAAAAAGTAACGGGATTGACTCTAACCCAGTTTAAAGCATTGAAAGAGAAAGGCGGAAATCGACTTTAGAGTGAGTCTAAAAGACACACTCTAAAGTCGAGTGGAATTTCCTCAATGGGCTAAAAATGGCCGTTTTTATTTGACTACGGGCCATTTTGACAATGAACTCTAAAAATTTGACAATCAAGCACTTGCCGAGTCCTGTCTAACGTCCAGGGGCAAAATGTCCGGTAGTTTGATTTTTTCATATATATGTTTTTCAAACATGTAAATTGTACAACATTTCACAAAAATTGTATAACACTTTAGGCGCACTTGATGGTGATCTTTGCGTATTATTCACGATTCAATATAATCGACATGCAAAAGTTTAGTTTACTTCTACTAACATTATTCACGGTATTATCTGATCCTCATATTGGTCACAGTCAGGCCCCTGACCTGGGTGTGTCTGCCAGTTTTGCGCTCTTTACTGCGGCAGGAGCATTCAATGGAGATCCCGGTTCCAGTGTAATCGGCGATATTGGTACCAATGTAGGCGCCTTCACTCCTCCAGGATTTCATGTGGGCAATGTTCATGTCGCAGATCCTGTCTCGGCACAAGCCGCCGCCGATGTGGCCATCGCTTATGCTGACTTGGCCGGACGTACCTGTGGATTAGTATTGGGCACTCCATTCGGCAACGGCCAGACACTTGCTCCAAACGTTTACTGCATAGGGAGCGCTGCTGTATTAAATGGAAATTTAATCCTGGATGGAGGCGGTGATCCGGGCGCTATCTTTATTTTCCAGATAGACGGCGCATTGTCTACCAACCCGGGGTCTAATATCACGCTGACCAACGGCACCAACTTGTGCAATGTGTATTGGCAGGTTAATGGCGCCTTTAACCATAACGGCACCACTTTTCTGGGTACGGTTATTGCGGCTGGAGCGATCAACCTTGGAACTGGTGCTCAATTAACCGGCAGAGGGCTTTCCACCATGGGTGCAATCTCTACCAGTGCAAACATAGTGACCCTACCCGCTGCTTGTCTCTGTGCATTGGATGTGACTTGTCCGGATCCCTCCGGCGGCACCTTCGAATGCATCGCCGACATCCCTGCTGGAGATGTCGATGATGTAACCATAAATAGTTCCTGTGGAACAGCTTCAGTTGACATCACGGAAACCTCCACCGGCACAGGCTGTGTCAATTCCCCCTATGTATTGACGCGTACCTATACCGTGACCGATGAAGGCGGCCATTCAACGCAATGTGTGGTAACGTACACTGCCATTGATGATACGCCACCCACCCTTACCTGTCCGACGGGCGTTTCGGTCTCTTGTACCAACAATGTACCCGCTCCAGCGCCAGGTTCCGTCTCCGCGACTGATAATTGTGGTGGCACAGTGACGATCGTGTTTGTTGGCGATGCTATTTCCAATCAAACCTGTGCCAACCGATATACCATTACCCGCACCTATCGGGGAACGGATGATTGCGGCAATTCCGCTACTTGCGCTCAGACGATCACGGTGAATGACATCACCGCCCCCACCATCACCTGCCCCACAAATGTAACGGTTTCCTGCGCCAGCAGTGTTCCACCCGCATCAACAGCCAGTGTTACCGCTTCGGACCTCTGCGGAGGCACGGTGACCATTGTGCATGTTGGCGATGTAATTACAAATCAGACTTGTGCCAACCGGTATACCATAACCCGTACCTACCAAGCAACCGATGTTTGCGGCAATAGCGCGACCTGCGCTCAAACGATCACGGTGAATGACATCACTCCTCCAAGCATCACTTGCCCTGCAAATGTAACGGTCTCCTGCGCAAGCAGTGTGCCTCCCGTATCCATCGCGGGTGTCACAACATCCGACAACTGCGGCGGTGTTGTTACTGTAGTGCATGTTGGAGATGTAATTTCAAATCAGACCTGTGCAAACCGGTACACCATCACACGGACCTATCGCGCAACGGATGTTTGCGGCAATTCCGCGACCTGCGCTCAAATAATTACGGTAAATGATATCACGCCTCCCAGTATCACATGTCCTGCAAATGTGCAGGTTGTATGCGCCAGTGATGTGCCAGCCGCTGCGCCAGCCTCTGTGATTGCTTTCGATCTTTGTGGAGGCACTGTTACCGTTGTGCATGTTGGAGATGTAATTTCCAATCAGGTTTGTGCAAACCGGTTCACCATCACACGGACCTATCGTGCCACCGATGTTTGCGGTAATTCCGCGACCTGCGTTCAAATTATTACCGTATTTGACAATATTGCCCCAACTTTCGTTAATCCGCCGGCCAATGTCACGGTCGAATGTTTCGAAATTCCGGCAATTCCACCGCCACCGACAGCCACCGATAACTGTGCAGGACTTGTAACCGTAGTATTCCTGGGTGAAACCCGTACGGACGGCATTTGCCCGACCTTGTATACTTTGGTTCGTACCTGGCGCGCCACCGATGTTTGTGGCAACTCTTCTACCGTTTCGCAGACTGTGACCGTGCAGGATACCTATGCACCACAATTCATCATCCAACCGGTAGATGTAGTGCTTGAATGTAACCTGGAAACTAATGAGGACACCTATCAGGATTGGTTGGACAACCACGGGGGCGCCAGCGTTTTCGATTGTTCTGAAATTACCTGGAGCTGGATATACAGCCCACTTTTCACTATGCCCTCTGATTGTGGCGGCACTTCGCAGCGGTTAATTCGCTTCATAGCGACCGACGAGTGTGGCAATTCAGCTTTCTGGGATGCCCGGTTTACCATTATTGACACGACGCCTCCTACTTTCACTATTCTTCCCCAGAATCTGGATGTTGAATGCTGGATGGGAGAAGAGGGCGAAGCGCAAATGCTGGACTGGCTGGATCATTTTGGCTT
>JAUSMG010000312.1 GCA_030645295.1 Saprospiraceae bacterium
GGTTTGGATGTCCAACTCACGTTGTTTGAGCGCCTTGCCGATAGGCTTGAAAGCAAACTTGCTCATCAAAAACCAGAACAAGGCAAAAATGATCGTCGTCCAAATAAGCAAGCCGGGTTCGGGCTTGATGACGGAAAAATCTGCTAGAAAAACCATTGCTAATGTGATAATGTGATAATTCGGTAATTTGATAATTTAAGGAATGTGGTAATTGTCAAATTATCACATTAACCCATTATCAAATTAAAAAAATCCGGGCCATTGCGTCGCCAACCGCTTCGCGCCGGCCCGGATGAGCGTACTCTTAGCCTGCTGCCTTAACGAAGAAGGACAACACCATCGCTACCAAAGCCGCGCCCTCCACGAGAGCGGCGGTCAGGATCATGTTTGCGCGGATGTCACCAACTGCTTCTGGCTGACGGGCAATGCCTTCAACGGCTTTACCACCAATCGTTCCTACACCGATACCGGCGCCGATGGCGGCCAAACCTGCTCCAATTGCTGCGTAACTCATTGTTTGAATGTGATAATTAGTGAATTAGATAATTTGATAATGGGGTCAAATTTGTGATGTCGTTTTTCAATGATGCTCTCCGTGTGGTTCTTCCAAAGCCATTCCGATATACGTCGCAGACAACATGACGAAAATGAACGCCTGAAGGAATGCCACCAAAAGTTCAAGGGTCATCATGAATAGCGTAAGCGGAATGGCTGCTGCTGCGCCTGCAATGGAACCGCCAACACTGGTGCCTGCTTTACCAAATATAAAGATCAAGCCCACAAAACACAATATAACAATGTGGCCCGCAGTGATGTTCGCAAAAAGTCGAAGCAGCAGGGTGAAAGGCTTGAGGAACAAACCGAGTATTTCTACCGGTGTGAGAATCAGGATCTTAAGTGCGGCAGGAACGCCTGGCATCCACAAGGTGTGCTCCCAAAAATGTTTTTTGGTGCTGGCAAGCATGAGGATGAAGGTCAACATGGCCAAAACGATGGTAACCGAAATATTACCCGTCACATTGGCACTGCCGGGGAAGAAAGGTATCTGTCCGACGAGGTTGAGGCCAAGGATGAAAAAGAATGCCGAAAGCAGGTAGGGCATGTATTTTTCATATTTCGGACCAATGGCCGGACGGGCCACATCATCGCGGATAAAGGTGTAAAATGGCTCGACAAAGTTCTGCAAACCCTTGGGCGCCTGGCCGTGTGTACGCGTGGCTGCCTTGGCTGCGCTGCGGAACACAAAGAACAACAGCAAACAAGTCAGCAGCATAGTGAACACATTGCGGGTGATGGAGTAGTCGTAAAAACTCGTCACACCACCGCCCATCAAACCGCCGTCGAAAGTAGTCTTCTTGTCCAACTCGTAGCACTTGCCGTCTGCTACTACATAATATATGTCTTTCTCCTTGCCGTTTACCGTCTTTGTCTCGTGGGTCGGTTCGCTGACCGATACTTCAGCTTTTGGGAAGGTAGGATCCTTTACACGCTGAATGCTGCCGTGAACAAGTACATAACCATCCCGGGCTATTTCACCGTTACCGTGGTGGTGAGGGTGGAATGCAGCAGTGGTCGTGATCGTCCAGCCCTGTGTGGGAGCGTACAGAAAGCAGGGTAGGGGGATGTAAATATCTCCAAAAACATGAATGGTGTTTGCATCCGCGATGTGGTGAACTGCAGTTTCGCCTGCGTTGAATTCGCCTTCTTTTTCTACGATGGGATGGCCACAACCTTCGTGGGGGGGGTCAGCAGAATGGTCTGCATCCTGACCGTTTTCGGCATTCGCTGGAGCTTCTTGCTGTTCGGTAGATTGTTGGGGTTGCGGGTGGTTGTCGTGCTGTGCGAAAGCAATTGCACCCAACCCGGTGAAAATCAATGCTATCCAGTATTTTCGAATGCCTGTCATATCTTTTTATCGGATCGACTTGTTCAAAATCGGCGGCAAAAGTACAATGCCATTTTCTGATAAAAAAACCAAGTCGAAGTATTTTTCCAAAAAAAATAGGGCGGCAGGGGTTTTTGGGTGGGGGCTTCGGAATTTAATTTGGGGGTGGTTTCAGATTAAACCGCAAAACGGCAAAACAGGAGAACAGAAAAATTTAAAACTGTGAAATGCATGATCTCGCAAAACGTGCAAATTTAGCCGACTTGGAATCCTGATGTGCAGTTTTAGATTTTCCCGTTCTCCTGTTTAGCAGTTTAATAATTTACCTTTCGCCCCCTAATTTAAACAACTTCTTACAATGGGCCTTTCACCCTTTGGCATGTTGAAAGGGCAATAATTCAGACTTAAAATTCAACCTACATGGGAAAAAACATTGTCATTTGTTGTGATGGTACTGGCAACGATTTTGGAGCCAGGAATTCCAACGTGGTGAAACTCTTTGCACTACTGGAAAAAACAGCGTTCAAACAAGTGGTGTATTATGACCCCGGAGTTGGCACATCAAGCTCTTACGACGCTTTTTTACCGCTAACCAAAACGCTGAAACGCCTGGTTGGAAACGCTTTTGGCTACGGGATCACTCAGAATGTCATGGATGCTTATTCCTTTCTGATGCGCCATTACGAGGAGGGAGATAAGGTGTTTCTGTTTGGGTTTAGCCGAGGGGCCTACACAATTCGGGTGCTCGCAGGTCTGGTAAACCGCTGCGGGATCTTGTACCCTGACAATTCCAATTTGATCCCTGAATCCATTCGGATTTTTAAAAACACCGATAAGGAGAGCTGGAGGATCGCCAATTCCTTCAAAAATACCTTTTGCAGGCCCGGTCATGACCTAAAATTTATGGGATTGTGGGACACCGTGACTTCCTATGGATGGATATACAGTCCAATTTCGTTTCCATACACCACTCAAAATAAAAGTATTGAAACCGTTTGTCACGCAATTTCTTTAGATGAACGCAGGGCATTCTTCCCGCAAAATCTATTTGGGGGCAATGGGAATGGGAAAGTCAAACAAGTATGGTTTGCTGGCGTACACTCGGATATCGGGGGGGGGTATCTGCCAGCACGTAGCGGTCTTGGAAATCTCACGCTGGAATGGATGCTTTTGGAAGCAAAAGGCAGTGGACTACTATTTAACGAGGATGACGCCAGAAAAATGGTGAGCAGTATTCCTGACAACCACCTCGCTGACCAAAATGAAGAACTAAAAGGGGGCTGGCTGGTGGCTGAGGTTTTACCTAAATTGAAAAAGATACCTAAAAACAGCCTTGGAGCTCCACTCAATTGGCTTTATAGTTGGACCGAGAAAGACTTCGTTCCCATCCCCTATTTTAATTTAGGTCGTAGACGGAACCTGAAAAAAGTGCTAAACCTGACTTTGCATGAATCTTTGGCAAAAAGGATAGCAGAAAGGCCTGATTACCGACCCTGTAACCTGGTAAAAAAAGATGGTTCTTTCAAATATGACTATCTGTTAGAGCCTTGGAAAAATCTTTGAATGGGGCTGTACTGCGACCGGCCATTGGTATGATGATCTTCATACTTAATTTGTAATTTGTTTCGATTGTTTTTAGCCACTAATTGCACCAATTTGAACTAAAATAGGCTCGTTTAGTGCAAATTAGTGCAATTAGTGGCTAATACAATTGCTGTTATATTCCCGTACTCCCAAACCCTCCTGCACCGCGTTCAGAATCAAGCAGTTGTTCGACATCATGCCATTCTACGCGCTCGTGCCGGGCGACAATCATTTGAGCGATCCGTTCGCCAGGTTCAATGGTCTGGGTCTGGTTGGATAGGTTGACCACAATGCATTTTATTTCGCCCCGATAGTCGGAATCAATGGTGCCAGGCGAATTGAGCATTGTGAGCCCCCGTTTAGCTGCAAGGCCGCTGCGCGGGCGAATCTGGGCTTCGTAACCCAATGGTATTTCGATGTACAGCCCTGTTGGAATAAGGGTTCGTTCCAAGGGCTCAAGGGTGATCGCCTCGGCCAGATGGGCCCGGAGGTCCATACCTGCGCTTCCAACAGTTTCATACTGGGGCAGGGGATAGGGGGATTGGTTTATTATTTTGACTGTCAAAGTAATGCGTTTTGTGGGGCAAAAATAACAGAACCAACGGAACGAGCCTTTTCTAAGGATGAAAGTTAACCGAAAATACAGAATCCGTCGGCTCATATCCAATTGGCAATTATCCTGGATCAATCTGTATTCCCTGCGTACTTTTAGGCCGCAAAAATCGAAATCATGTTTATGGTTTCAGGCCAGGCTTCCTTGTGTAAATTGGAACTTGCTACTTGATACTCTAAACGGTCCCTTACCTATTTATCCAAAGTCATGTCTGTTGCATGAAAGCACTATTTATCCTTCCATTTACCGTTTTCTCTTTTTTCTTTGTTGCTGCTCAAGCCCCTGTGAACGACGATTGCGCAGGCCTCGTTGATCTCGGCGAGGTTCCATATTGCGCACAACCCGCACAGTTCTCGAATGTCAATGCCACTACGAGCAATATTGACCCAACGGCCAATGTCCCCGCCTGTTGGAATAATTTGGGCGACCGCGACGTGTGGTTTCAATTTAGCCTGCCCGCCAACGGCAGCATCACCGACGTCAGCATTGACGTGTGGGGGAATATTGCAGGTAATGGCACCCTGAAAATGCCACAATTGGCAGTTTACCGTGGTGATTGTGTTTTTGGCGGACTGGCAGAACTGGCCTGTATTGCTGCACCACTCAACGTGAACGAAGTTCATCTCGACCTATTTGGCCTCACGCCCGGAGTTCCTTATTTCTTGAGAATCAACGATTATTCGGCAACTGCCAGCCCCAATTCGGGCACTTTTAAACTTTGTGTGGAACCTTATGTGCCCGATATCTACATGGGCGACCAAGCAGGTACTGCCAGTTGCAGTGGAACACTCTGGGATTCCGGCGGCCCGGACGGTGACTATCAAAGTGATGAAAACGAGACCTTTGTTATTTGTCCTTCAGAGTTTCACCAATGTCTCAAAATCAACCTTTTATCGTATGCTACGGAAGAAACGTATGATTTCATTCGAATTTATGAAGGCAACGGTACTGGTGGTAATCTCCTTGAAACGATTGACGGCTTCGGTACAAATTTAGAAATTCAATCGCCTGCCGATTGTATTACCATTGAATTTGAATCGGACGGTAGTGTAGAGGAGGCGGGTTTTCAACTGAGCTGGCAATGCTCCGCCGACGTATGCGATGCGCCACCGCCAACTTTGCCCTCTAATGCTACCTGCGATCAGGCGATCAGTATCAATGGCTGCGACAATACGCTCCACACCATTCCACTTTCCCCCGGGGCGGGCGACCCCAATTTCCTTCAAGATGGGGTGAATCAAGGTTGTTTCGATTTGAGCATATTAAACACATTCAATCAATCCTTTTTTTACTTTCAGGCAGCAGCAGACGGAAAATTTGGGTTTGCTGTGGAATCCGCCAATCCAAGTGAAGCCTCAGATATTGACTTTAATGTCTGGGGGCCTATCAACAGCATTGCTGAAATCTGCGATTTTGTAAGCAGCAAACAACCCATTCGTTCCTCCTGGGCAGCAGATCCTGATCTGACGGGCCTGGCCGATATTCATCCTGTGTTGGGAACGGCCATAAACGATAATTTTGACTGCGGTAGTCCAATAACTCCCGGACCAAACCCACCATTTCCATTTGGTGTGGCGGACGATTTTGTGCGCCGTATTGATGTCCAGTCGGGCCAGATCTATGTCATCATGTTGGATGATTTTGGGGGCAATATTCAGCAAAATGGAATTTCCATTGATTTTTCGGGGACCTCAGAAGATGTACTGGGAATGATTACAACTCCAATCACCATTAGCAATGATACGTTTTTCTGTACCGGATCTCCTGTGCAACTGCAGGTAACCGGCGGTGTATCCTACGCCTGGACTCCTTCCACGGGGCTTTCTTGTAACACTTGTCCAAATCCATTTGCAAGCCCGACCATGACCACCACTTATGAGGTGAAAGTGGCGGATGTTTGCCAAACTTTTATAGGAAACATCACAGTATCCGAGGGCCCAAGCGTGGATGTGCAGAACGACACGGCCATTTGCAACGGTCAAAGCGTAGTATTAGGGCAAACCGTCCCGCAATCAGGCGTTACCTACTCCTGGACCCCTAATGATGGTTCGCTCAGCGATCCAAATGCTGCAAACCCAATAGCCACGCCGCTGCAAACCACGGTTTATACCCTGATGGCCAGCAATGGCCCTTGTACCACTACAAGGGTAGTGACGGTGGCGGTCGTAAATCTTGACTTGCAGCTTAGTGTGCAAGACACCGCACTTTGCCGGGGACAATCGCTTGAAATTACGGCCACGGTCAATCCATCCGGTACACCAATAAACTGGACGCCTTTAACCCAATTGCAGGTGCAACCTGGTGGCGGAACTGCGCTTGCCAGTCCCAAAACAGACATTGTGTATACCGTCTCCGCTTCCTTGCCGGGCTGCATGCGCAAGGAGACCCTGAGCATTCTGGTGGATAGTTTGCCCGCAAATTTGTCCATTGCGCCCATCGATACTTTGGTGTGTGCGGGTACTCAGGTGCTGTTGGTTTCCCCGGCGTATTCTGGAGCATTATACCCGGACCTACAGTTCGTGTGGCAAACTACAAGTGGTCAAATCTTTCCGGACAGCCAGTATTTCTTTTTGGCCAATCCTTCTCAGTCAACCGTTTACCAAAGAATCACGACCAAAGGCGCTTGTGTAGACACGGCTTCCGCCACCATAAATGTGATTCAGGTACCCATCTTAACGATCACCCCGGCCAATCCACAACTTTGCCTGGGCGAAAGCACTCCGCTGGTGGTCAGCAACACTGCCGGGCTTACCAACCTGCTATGGACGCCCCCCGTCGGCTTAAGTTGTATTGTTTGTACCAATCCCACAGCAGCGCCTTCCACGACCACTACCTATCAATTTACCGCGGACGTGGCCAATGGCTGCACCACAACTGCTTCGGTCACGGTAGAAGTAAATCAACAACCTCAATTCCAGTTCCCCAACGACACACTTTGTGCAGGCGAAAGCATTTTACTCAACCTGATCGCAGATTCAACGGTCAGCTATTCGTGGACCTCTAATCCTCCGGGATTCCTGTCATCAGATGCACAGCCAACCGATACGCCCGCCCAAACTACTACCTACCTGGTGACCATGGAAAACGGATGCACGGTCCAAAGGCAGTTTGTCATTCCCGTGATACCGGCAGGTACTTTGATGCTGAGCGACAGTGCTACGGTGTGTGCGGGCATATCGGCCCAACTCACGGCCTCGGGGAATTATCCGGGCACTTATCTTTGGAGCAATGGCGCCACAGGGCAAGTCATCCCGGTTGTTCCTACGCAAACCACTACCTATACGGTCACCTACAGTTACCCACTTCCAAATGTCCAATGCCAGATCATTGATTCTGTGACCGTTGGCGTACAAGGTGAAGTAGCGCAGGTGCAGTTTCCTTTGGATATTTTGCTCTGCCCTGGGGATAGTGTGCTGCTCAATTCGGCTTCTACGCCGGGGGCAACTTATACCTGGTCCTCGAACCCTCCAATATTTACTTCGAATGATCCGATCCCGCCCGTTTTTTACCCGGAAGAATCGGCAACGTATGCTGTGACCACTACCTTGGGGAACTGTACCGTTACCTATGCGGTGGAGGTGATCGTTTTTAATCCACAGATGACCGTGAGTGAAGACACGACCATTTGTGCAGGCGAACCGGTTACCATCACTGCAGAGGCTTTATTGACTGGCGATTATCTTTGGACACCGGGTGGCATTTTACCAACTTTTGTAGATACGGTGACTGCAAACATTCAGTACACCCTGCGTTTTGAATATGGAGAAGGTTGCGTTTACGAAGACACGGTAAATGTGATGGTGATCCCGAGTTTCACACTCAAACTGTTCAGTGATCCCGACACCAACCGGATCAACGTGGGCGAACCCATCATGCTGGACGCTTTTGTTCCGGGAACAAACGTGAGTAATTTCATTTTTGAATGGTTGGAAAACAACAGTGACCCCGTCGGAAATACGCAAAAAATAACGGTTATTCCTGAAACCACGGACAGCACGGTAACTTATTTTGTTACCGTAGTTTCTCCGGCAGGATGTGTTCAATCAGCATCCATCACCTTCACCATAGTACAGCCGAACATTAAAATTCCCAATGCATTCACTCCCAATGGAGACGGCGCGAATGACTCCTTTGGTTTGGCCTTTGTGGAAGGTGTGGCTACCGTTGAAAAGATGGAAATCTACACGCGTTGGGGACAAAAGATTTTTGCCAGCACTGATCCGAATGCGCGTTGGGATGGTGCCATTGGCGATAAAGACGCGCCCTCGGATGTGTATGTGTACATCATCTTTTGGCGCGGTGGCGATGGCGCCTTGAAAGTTGACCGGGGGGATGTTACGCTGTTAAGATAATGATCGTTCTTTTTCACAAAAATACATATCCACTTCTCCCTTATTCTTTGCTGTAATTTTACCCCTGTACTGACAGGCAATCTTGTCCTTCAGCAAGGCATAGGTGACGCCACTCATATTGATCTTTCCGGGTTCACTGGTGCTTTCCATGCGTGCGGCAGTGTTCACAGTGTCACCCCAGATGTCGTACGCGAATTTTTTCACCCCCACAATGCCTGCGACCACCGGTCCGCTGTGCAGCCCGATCCGGATCTGAAAGGGATGCGTCATGCCCTTTTGTCGATTCTGTACAAACGTCTGAATTTCCATTGCCGCTTGCGCCGCCATGAGCGCGTGTTGAGGGTTGGGCACCGGCAGCCCAGACACGGCCATATACGCATCTCCAATGGTCTTTATTTTTTCCAGGCCATGACGTTCTATGATCTCGTCGAATGCCTTGAAATTCAGGTGGAGTTCGCTGACCAGATCATGTGGAGAGAGTTTTTCTGAGATCCTTGTAAAATCAACAAAATCAGTGAATAAGACGGTTACTTCATCAAATTGACGGGCCATTGCACGGCCGGTTTCCTTGAGCTCGCCAGCCACCTCCGCCGGAAGAATATTAAGCAATAACGCGTCAGATTTCTGTTTTTCTGCCTGGATGACGCGGTTCGACTTTTGCTGATTGAGGAAGTTGCGGAAAATGAAAAAGGAGAGCAAAGACAAAAGTATGATGCCTCCGACGTAAAACAAGCGCTGCGTTTTTTGAGATTGCAAGGCCTTGTCCTTGAGTTCTATCTGGGTTTGCTGGAGGCTCACCTGAGTTGCTTGCAGTTTTTTCTCGTTCTCTGCCAGACTTAGTTGCTCCTCCTTTTCGCGGGTAAGGCTTTGTTCAAATTGCAGGTCAGCCTGGGATTTTAAGTAGGCAAGCTGCTGAAGCGCTTTTTCCTTATTGGCCAAGTTGATCGCAATCTGTTTGTAAGCGAGTTCCTGTTGTTGTTTGGCTGCGAGCAGGACCTGTTGTTCCAATTTAGAGTCCGTAATGATCTGGTGTTGCCGCAGGGAATCTTCTTTTTTACTGAATTCAAATTGAAGGGTCTTGGTGGTCACTTCTTTTTGCTTCGCCACATTGTTAATGCTGTCCCGAAGGGTGATATAACCCTGATAGGCGAGATAAGCACTGTCAAATTTTTCTGTGGCCTCATATATTTGGGAGAGGTTAAACAAAGCCTGACTGGCGGTATTCAGGGATCCTACGCCATTGGCCAGATCGAGCGCTTTCAATTCAAACGCTACGGCTTCATCGTATTTTTTTTGGAAATAATGGACCTTCCCAATGCTGGTGTAATATTCTGCTGAGCCTTTTTTATCATTGATTTTTTCAGAGATCGCCAGCGCGCGTTCATGGTATTGCAGGGCTGCGGGATAGTCAAACAGTTCAATATACACATTCCCAATATTGCCCAGATTGTTGGCAATTCTGGATTGATTGCCCAATTGCTCGTTGATTTTCAAGGCGCTTTGTTTGTATTCAAGCGCTCTCTGAAAATCCTGAAGCTGGGTGTACACATTGCCAATGTTGACAAGGTTGCCCGCCACACTGTGCAGATTGTTGGCGCTTTCGCTGATGGCCAGAGCCTTTTTGTAAAACGCTATGGCTTTCGGGTAGTCGTGCAGTTCGTTGTAGATGTTGCCGATATTCCCCAGACTATTGCCCATACCGGTCTTATGGCCAGTTCGCTCATTGATATTGAGTGTTTTTTGGTAATATTCCAGAGCACGTGGGTAATCGAAAATGGAATAGTATACCAGACCAATGTTGTTATAGTTGTTGCCAATGCCCTGCAGATTGCCAAGATGCTCGTTGATCTTAAGTGCTTTCTGGTAATTTTCAAGCGCAGCGGGGTAATCTGCCATGGTTAACCTATTGGCGCCCATCACACTGAAGGCGCCAGCCAGGTATTTTTTATCCGGCAGGTTATTTCCGAGCTGGATCGCTTTTTCAGCATAATTGACCCCAATGTTGGGATTGATGGAATAATAGCGCCGGGCAAGGTCGGTGAGCAGCTTTATCCTAACTGTATCTTCACTCAGGTAGGTTTTTTCCAGTAGAACCAGTGAGTCCAGTTGCCGCTGTTGGGCATTTCCTTTCCAGGAGGCCAATAAGACCAATAAAAGGAGCCCGCAGCGGTTCAACATGCGTAAGTGAGGTGAAAAAGGGGTGAAAAATCTTGACACACGCTAATCAGCAATAAAAATAACATTCACACAGGGCGCCACCCGGGTATCATTCGTATTGGCTGGAAAAGTGGCAAGGCCAGTATTGTTTATGCTTTCATTGAAGGATTCAATGCGGATATTGCCAATGGTCCTCGGAAAATGGAATTGGCCATTTCCAGGTTTGGTGATGCGGTAAAAGGCATTGGACAACACGGTGATACCATATTTTACGCCTTCTTCCAGGATGACCTCGGAAATACCGCTGGAGACATTTTCATGTTGAACGGAGGAGTTGACACTTTTTGATCGTAATAGCACCGGCGTGGGACCGGATACATCCCAAAGGCTCACGGTAAAATCGCCGGTAGCAGGCAGTTTAATGCCAAATTGCGTGATTTTGCCACTTTTGAGCGGGGTGAAGACAAAGCCGTATTCCCATGAATCTGCAGCCTGCTCAACCGTATCTATGGTGATCAGGGATTCATTGAAAAACTCGAAAAAGGGACTTTCGGTTACGGGCTCTGCGTCTTTTTTACAGAAAAAGAACAACAAAGACAA
>JAUSMG010000323.1 GCA_030645295.1 Saprospiraceae bacterium
TGCTCAAACGGTAGTATGTTCGGGCGCCTTGGGGGATGTAAAATATTCCATTTTAAACCCAACACAATTTGCAACTGTAAATGGGGGCTGCTGGGTTCCCATGGATGGACGCGCTTTGGTGGCGACAGACAAACTGAGACAGGTAACCGGCATGACTGCGTTGCCCAACGGTGGCGGATTATTCTTAAGGTCTCAGGAATTCAGCAACAGTCTAGACTACGACAAAAGTAGAACCTCCGCTTCTCCCATTGCAACAGTTCAAACGGAAGCGGTACAATCCCACAATCACGGCGTAAATGATCCAGGGCACTCCCATGGATATTCTGATACCAGGCAAAACGGAGATGCCGGTCAGAAGTGTGGCTGCGCCGGTCAAAGCGCGCCTGCATCTACCAATACTATAAGCGATTCAGAAACGACAAATGGAAGTGGAACAGGTATAAGCATTCAAAACGCAGGTGGCCCTGAAACCCGTCCTGTAAATATGAACATGTGGGTATATATACGCATCAATTAACGGTGGAGACATTCCAGTTTTTCTTCAAAATTTAAACGTTAATTGATCATGTTAAATCGAATAATAGTCTATGCTTTGCATATCTTATGCATGGGCATAGTGATACCTGCCTTTGCACAGGCGCCTGAATGCACTCCGGATGATGCGGTATTGGTAAGAAAGGGCGAGGTGTTTTTCAGCTATGGGAATGCGAACAATGCCTATACCATCAAGAATCGGTCGAGCTATACCATAGGACAGTCCGTAGTAGGTTTTGGCGTTTCCCCCTCCAACAACTCCATGATGGGCTTTTGGTCACGTCTTTTCATCCCGCCCCTGGAGCCTGCTGTGACAGCCTCTCAGGGTGAATTACTCGACCGGATCCAGCTCAGCTGGCAGGTTGAACCCTTGGGCGCACAACCTACCTCTGGTTTTAAGCTTTACCGAGATGGGGTCTTTTTAGCCCTTTTAGACAACAATACCCGCAACTATAACGACTTTAATGTTATAGCAGGACGGGTGTACAATTATGAGGTACGCGGTATTAATATCTTCGGAGAAGGCAGACCTGGTAAAGCAATTGGATTTCAGGTACCCAATGGTGTAGTAACCGGTTGGGTACAAACCGTTAATGGCGGTCCTGTCCCCAATGCGATCGTTACCCTGATGCCAATGCAAGGCTTTTCCGCCGCATTTGGTCCTCAGGACGCTGCATTTGCCGAAGCGGATACGAGTGGCAATCCTTTTATGCCTGCACCGGGAGGGGATTGGACCATAACCTACTGGATCAAGACCGATTCCGCTATGGCCAATGGCGGGATCATTGAATTAAGTCCTTTCCCACTTTATTTTCGGGCGCTCCAAAGTTCCGGCGGACAGGAAGGAGTGGAAGTATCGATTTCGGCCGCAGGGGCTCCTTTTCTTTCCGGAACCTTCGCTGACAGTACCAAAAACGGATGGCACCACGTAGCCCTGAGCTTTGATGGGAGTGGCGAACAAGGCCGTTTATATATTGACGGAATCCTGGCTGCACAGGCCCCGATGAATATTATTGCCCAGGCAGATCTTTTAAACATTGGCAGCCTGGTCGGCTCAGGAGGATGGACGGGCAAAATGGATGAATTGCGCATTTACCACCAGCAGCTCGATGAACTGGATTTCAGGGAAGTGATGGATGGAACAGCATCCTCCCTCACCCCAAATCTGAGCCATTACTGGAAGATGGATGAACAACAGGGCATTCGGTCTTATGACATCTTGAATCGCCATAAACTATACTTCTGCGGAGCAACCTTTGATGCACAACGTCCTCCGGTGCACACCTCCGGCAAAACAAACGACGAAGGCTACTATCGCATCGAATCGGCCAGTTATGGCACGGGAACGACCTTTTTGGCAAACCCCATGAAGGATTTTTACATGCACCGGGCCTTGAAAATGATTCGGGACGAAGCTGATTTTGTTACGTTACCTGATTTTTCTGTTACACCAAAAGCCACGCTGGAACTATGGCTGAATAGCGCCGGTCCGGATGGTGAACAATGTCTGATCTCCAAACGCTGGCCAGGCAACGATTTCCGGCTGCTGTTGAAACAAAACGGACTGGAGAGCGAGGTTTGGTTTTACCTCAACGGGCAAGAGCACAACTTTGGAACCCTTGCCATGGGCTATCAGCACCTGGCCTTTACCATAGACAGCATTAGCAACAACCGGACGGTTGCCGCTTACAAAAATGGATTACCCTTTGGTACGCCGCATACGTTTGGAAGTACAGGAAACTGGTCTGACACGACCCAAAACTGGATCCTGGGTGCGCGTCCAAGTGGTGGCGCTTATACGGACCATTATGGTGGTTTGTTGGACGAAGTAGCATTGTACGATACAACCTTGAGCAATGCCTCCATCTTAGCCCACTTTCAACAGTCCAGGGATATGCAGGAAAGGGGCCTGCGGGTTTATTATTCGCTGGATGAAGGAAATGGCATAAGGCTGAATAACAGTGGATCAGCTTTCCTGGGTTCAGGTACCAACTTTGGTGCTGACTGGTCGCCCTTTGCAGCCAATCAGATGACGGAGCCCCATGAATTCACCCCGGTTACCCGACAGGTAACCCTCAATCCGAGTGTAACCTCGGTGGACGGCGTGGACTTTGTAGATCGCTCCACAGTGGCGGTTTCAGGTTATGTACGCTATAAAAACACCGATTGTTTTGCTCCGAATGTTGAGATCCTGGTGAATGGGGCCTCATTTGCCCCAAAAATATTTACGGATTCCACAGGCAAGTTTGTCATAGATTTTGATCCCGGAGCGACCGCGACCCTTACTCCTGTATTTGAGAATCATTTGTTTGTACCCGCATTCTGGGATGTAACCAATGTGGTCAGCCCCATTGCAGGTATCCTGTTTAACGATATTACTACACGCAGTATAAAAGGCAGAATTGCAGGTGGTCTGTGTAAAAAATCAGTCATTGAGGCGCCTCCAGGTATGGGTCAGGGGACCGTTTGTATCGTAAAAGTTGCATCGGTCGATGGCTGTCTCGTGCGCCAGATCATTATTGACAATCAGGAGGGTGATTATGAATTTGCCAACCTGCCCCCTTTGAAAAGCCTTACGGTGGCAGTGGTGGAACACTCTGACCCTGACGTAAAGGCTGCTTTTCAGGTGCTGGGAGGTTCAACGGTTAATTTAACCCAAAGAGACACCATTATAGACTTTACCTACTTTGCCCCACCGGAGGTAGCCATCAACAGCGGACTTGATCCATTTCCCGGTTGTCCGGATACTTATGTGCTGGATAAAGGGGAATATGTAGAGCTGAAAATTTCAATGGTGGAGCAATATGTACAGATCAAGGACAATATGGGGATGATTCTGGACGATGGCGTTTGTCCATTGGACACTGCCAATTTCAATATCATCAATGGCTTTGCAGATATGACTTTGGATACTGCCATGACGAATGGAGAATTAAAGTATAAGTTTCAGGTAGGTAACCCCAATCCATCCCCACCCTATTTAAAAACTTTACAAATCATTGGAGTTTCCCTAGCCAACCGGGAAGGCAGTTTGACGAGACAAGCCATCGTAACCGGGATAGTAAACAAGAATCCAACCTTTGCTACCATTCTGCCCGAAACTCCAAGCCTGATCCTGCGTGATCCGCCCGGGGATGGAAGTTCATCCTTTCTGCAAGAAAATACAAAAATATGCAATACGTATACCTTTGCATTTTCAGGTACTGGCGGAATAGGCGGAGGCGCGGAAATCCATCTCGGGGGTGATATTGAGATCGTTGCAGCACCCCTTGGGGTTGGAACCATTGTGAATTCCGGACCAATCATAGACTCCGAAATTAAAGCGATATACACCTTAAGTACAACCTCAGATAGTACGCTGCAATCCTGCGTCTCCTATGACACGAAGGTTTCAACCAGCAGCGGCGGGGTGTTTGTGGGACAAGATGCTGATTTATACATGGGTCAAGCCATTGATATCAGATTCGGATTTGCAGATGAGGTCACTTTTGATACTTGTGTAGCCAGTACTTCAGTGCTGATCAACATTGAGCCCGGAGATCAGCCCACCACGTTCATTTACTCCCAGGCCTATATCAACGGCTATCAGATACCGTACCTGACAAAATTAAGGGATGATCCATTGACAGATTCCCTTAAAAGGGTAGATTATGATAATTCAATAACGAGGTGGACCAATATTGTTGCGAGGAACAAGGGTCTCAAAGAAAAAGCAAAATTCAAGCGAAACATCTCTTTTGATGCCCTTACCAGTTTCGATTATTCCGAAACCAGCGAAAATGTAACGAACAATTCCAGTTCAAACGGATCCGGCCTTGATCTTTCTAACGTCTCTCATATCGGGTTTCAGCTTGCCGATTTTGGAGTCCAGGCCATCATTGATATTTCCAGCTCGACCAGTACCACTACTGGAAACGGTGTGGAACAATCCGCTGGAGTAACGACCGGCTTTACGCTGGCCGACGATGACCCATTCGACGCCTTTAGTGTGACGGTTCTGATGGACTCTGTGTATAATACGCCGGTGTTCAAAACCTATGCCGGTCAATCCTCCTGCCCCTGGGAGGCTGGCACCGCCAACCGGGAAGGACCGAACCTTGCTTTAGACCAGGGATCTCAATTCACGGCGATTAATGTACCAGCGCATGACCCTGCTGTTTTTAAGATGAGTCTCGGCAATTTAAGCGCTACCAATGAGGATTGGACCTACGGATTCACTGCGATTGCCGCAAGCAATCCTCACGGTGCTATTATCAAACTCAATGGGCAGCCGCTGAATAATAATACCATTCAGTATATTGTACCCTTTGGCACTTCTATCCCGATTACGCTTACTGTGGAGCGCGGCCCCGTAGAATACGATTATGACGACCTGGTAGTAGCACTCGTTTCTGAGTGTGAAATGGCTCGCAACTTTGCATTATCGCTCCCGCTGGACAATGATCCTAAGTTTTTCTCTGCACTCAACCTGAGCGCACATTTCATTCGTCCTTGCAGCGAAGTGGAGATTAATGCACCGGAACAGAACTGGGTAGTACTGAATAACGACCCTGTTCAACCTGGAACCCTTCGGCGTATTACGGTCTCCGGGTATGACTTGAATTCTACAGATTTTCAATTGGTTCGGGTGCAGTATCGCCGCTCAGACGGCGATGGAGCATGGATCAATATTCCGAACGATGTATTTGAGCGCTATAATCCAAATTGGTACGGGTATGATCTCTTTCCAGATCCAAAACCGCCAATCCTGGGGGCAAGTTTCACGCAATTTTTCTGGGAAACTGAAGGGCTTTCTGACGGACCTTATGAAATCCATGCCTGGGCAGTCTGCACGGGCGACGCCACCGACATGCCCGGTTTCTCGGAAATCATTAAAGGCCGGATAGATCGGGAGCCACCAAGTTTAGTAGGCGTACCGCAGCCTTCTGATGGTGTATACCATGTAGGAGACGAAATTTCCTTCACCTTCAATAAGCACATCAATTGCAACAAAATCATACAGGCTGACATTACACAAGCCAACAATATTGGACTGTATGATGCCACTACAGGGCTTCTGATCGACATTGACTTTACCTGTTTTGAGAACAAGATCATCCTGGATCCCAATTTTCAGAATGAATATTTTGAGAATCGTATCCTGCGGGCTGAACTGCATAGTATTGAAGACCTGACAGGCAATGAGAGCACCTTCCTGAAGTGGGAATTTTACGTAGACCGTAATGAGCTTGGATGGCTGACGGACAGTATGGGAATAACCAAGTTTGAAGATCAAACTATAACCAAATCAGCCAATATCCACAACCGCGGAGGTTATCCCGTACCCTTCACGATCACAAACATTCCTGCATGGGTACACGTGGTGCCCAATCAGGGTACCCTTGCTCCCAATGAGATCCGGCCGATCAATTTTACAGTCGATTCGAGCCTGGCCTTTGGTTTGTGGTCTGACTCCATCACGCTTCACACAGAGACCGGACAAAATCCATTCTTTATGGGTGGCGATGAGGGCTTACCGGTTGGGGTGCGCGTTATTTGCCGTCCGCCAAATACGGACTTGAATGCCAGTATTTTCGAGAACTCCGAAAACATGGTACTTCAATTGAACATTCAGGGCGATATTTCTACTGATGTGGAGGATATCGTATTCGCCTTTATCGGCGATACCCTTTGTGGTCGGGCGAATGTGCAATATGTGCCGGAATTGAATAAATATCTGGCCTACCTCACCATTTATGGCAATCCGAACCATGTGCTGGAACCTCTGCGGCTCGAGATATGGGATGCCTCTGCTTGTTTGCGCTATGCGGTCCAGGAGGACTATTTCCTCTTCCAGCCAGATGATGTGATCGGCGATCCATTGACGCCCCAGGTGATCCATACCAATAGCCTGGTGCTTCGTGAAGTGCCCCTCGGCTTTGGATGGAACTGGTTGTCTTTCAATCTGGACTTCCCTGATCCGGAGATCAATGCTGCACTGGCTACCCTGAACCACCCGGAAAACGATCTGATGAAAGGGCAAAACGCCTTCTCCACGCATCTGGTAGGTGGCGGTTGGCTCGGCTCGCTTGATACCCTGGGCAATACTCCTATGTATATCTATCGGGCAGACCTGCCAGACACCCTGATGATGGTGGGCAATGTGATCAGTCCAGCCAATACGCCGATTCCGGTCGTTCCGGGTTGGAACTGGATCGGATACATCCCTAACTATTCTCTGCCGGTCAATGTAGCGCTGTCCTCTTTATCTCCTCAAACAGGAGATTTGATCAAGGGGCAGCTCAGCTTTGCACAATTCATCAATCCAACGTTTGGCTGGCTAGGAAACCTGAAATACATGAGTCCGCCCAATGGCTATCAGGTCAAACTCAGCACGGCAGGCACCCTGATTTATCCTCCCCTATCTTCTAACCTGAATGGAGGTGGTACGGGTGAATACAACAGTGTCCTTTCACGGGGCCCCGGCCCATCAGAGGTCAGTTTCTGGAACGTGAATGCAACTCAGTTTGAG
>JAUSMG010000324.1 GCA_030645295.1 Saprospiraceae bacterium
CTGGTGTCTTGCCCCGAAGCCAAGGTGCCGCCTTCGGCAAGCCTATGGCGGCTAAAAAGGGCAAGCAGATTTTTCTCTTTTTTCTAAAACCATTGCAACCGATGTTACAATGAGTAAAATCAATATTTCTTTAAACTTTAAAACAATTTTCAAATGTCAAACAAAAGATTATTTTGGAAGAAATGGGGGGGGGGCAACGATACTACTACTCTCTATGCTTTTCACCACGCTTACGGCTTACGGCCAGGGCAGAGAATGCGTCGAACCATTATGTAACCAACTATCGGTTGAGGTTGTAAGGCATGAAAACGTCACTCCGGGATGTGCGGGCGATTCCGTTTTGTGCAGCGACCAATTCCGCCAAATCCGCTATACCGTGTACTTGCGACGCTCAAAGACAGTTTCCGCGAGCGACCCCCTCCTGGACTACGATTTGGAATACGATATGTTAGACGTTTCCGTGAGCCTATTACCTCTAAATCCAGGCCCACAGTTTTCACACATTGACGCGAATGCAACTCAAACCTGCTTTGAAAACGGAGTGGGGATGAAATGGGATTACCCCAATGGGGGAGGAAACGAGGTAATATTCTCGGCTACACCCGACAGGGTGTCAATCAGTTTTGCGAACTTTAATAGCGGATACGACTGTGGCACGGAAGACCCACCCGGTAAGGGGAATGTGATCACTTTTACCTACACCACTCCTCCGCTTGTTGCTGCTTGTGGGTCAGGCGGCCCGAATAATCCACCCATTATTCGATGTGCCTATGCCGAATTGTTTACGGTCGTAGTTAATGCTTACGCTGGCGAAAATAATGCGCTTCAATTTGACAATCCAACGTATGTGCTGGATGTTTCTCCCGGTCATTTAGCATGCGAAATCGAGGAGGTTACGACAGGGGCCAACAATGGGTTGAATAATAATTTCGTGGTAACCAACCCCACCCATTACACATCAACACCGAATGAGAGAATAATTGCAGAGTTCCTCCCGGGTATATCAGGGAATGGCGATGAAAAAATATTCGCAATACAGTTAAGAAACACAGGCCCTGAGACCACAGTCAACTATTTGGAGTTCATGGTCAAGGCAATGACAGTAAACATGGACCAAACGTTTGATTATACTGGCGCCCACCCTCGAGAGGCTTTGGGTGCGTCCGGGGCCGGCCCAGCCATCAAATACTTGCACTACCTCATTCCCATTGCAGCGCCAGGGATTACACTGGGCGTTGGCGGAACACACCTCGTGGGCACGATAATCGTCAAACCCTTGTTACCGGTCAATCAAAATTGGTCGGTAGACTTCTCTTTTCAGGACTCCGGGCCACACCCATCGAAATCCCGTATACAATCCTCCTTGAATGGGAATCCCTATTGTACATCATTAAATGCTTCATTTGGGCACAGCAGTTTCTCGAATCCAGGTGATGCGCCTTGTTCAGACCCTAGCGTACTTTTCAATGTGGAAGGTGAGGGGCTTACTTGTTGGACTTCAAAAGTCAAGGTTGGACTTAGTTCAACGAACGCTCCCCCCGATGTCAGAAGGCTCAGCAAAGTAGAATTTGAACTTGATTTCTCATGGACAGCGCCGGGCATCATGATCACAGGGGTTAACTTCCCCAATTGGCCCGCCTCCAATCTTGACTGTGAGGTGTTTGGCTGTATTGACCCTCCATTTCCCGCGCCCAATTCCTGTTGGGAGGTTTCTCCAAATGGAAAAACCTTCAAATATTGTTATGAAACGGATGACACTAATGCGCCCATATTTCATTTGGATGAGTTTCCCTACATGGAAATCCTTTTCAACACCCCTGGAAACACCTGCATTGAAAATGTTGCCATTCGTACCTTGCGAATTACCTATGTGGGTACCACCGTCCCCTGTATCCCGGTCATTGACCCGATAGATGGCTTCGCACTGTGCGGTTCAACGGCGAGCATGCTGAGCGGGACGATTGCCACAGAAACCCTGGGAGGGATAGAGGAGGTCACTGTGACCTTGAGCGGAGCGGATGCGGATCCAAATGCGGGGTCTCCTTCTGGGATGATAGCTTGCCCTGACGTTTCTTGTTCACCCGATCCTTGCGCGCCGGCTTTCGACCTTTCCGATGATGCCGGTATGTACCTTTTTTCATGCACAGCATGCCCCAGCTGCAACCTGGTGAAGGTGATCCCTGAAAGGGACGACAACCCGCTAAATGGCGTGACCACTTACGATCTGGTACTCATCTCTAAACATATCTTGGGTACCGAGCCTTTGAACTCGCCCTACAAGATGATCGCCGCCGATGCGAACAAGAGCGGGTCTATTACTACATTCGACATCGTGGAGATTCGGAAGCTCATTCTGGGCATCTATACTGATTTGCCCAACAACAAATCCTGGCGCTTTGTGGACAAGGCATTTGTTTTCCCTAACCTGAACAACCCATTTCAAACGGCTTTTCCCGAAGGCATCAACTGCATCGGATTCCCTACTACAGGGAATGATTTTACGGGCTTGAAAGTGGGTGATGTAAACAATACAGCGGTGGGAAACCGCCCAGTTGAACGGCCAACGGTCGGCCTGAGCTGGCCTAATCTTCGTTCGGCGCCCGGGGGTACGATTACCGTACCGGTCAGTTATTCAGGCACTGAACTAATGGAAGCCATACAGCTGGGAATCCGTTTCGACCCAGGCAAATTGCAACTGATCGGCCCATCTATTGGCGACATTGAAAGTTATTTGCCGGGCAATTTCAACCTGCTCAAAGCGGGGAACGGAGAAATACGTACGCTTTGGCTTCCGATGACGGACGGGTTTGAAAGAGTTCAGCCAGGCAGCGTTTTGTTCTACCTTACCTTCAAAGTGTTGGAGGAATTGCCGGGCGACGGCCTGCCACTTTGGCTGGACAGCCAACTTTTGGATTGCGCTGCCTGGAAGTCTGACGGCGGCGAATTTGCCGTACAGCATGCGCCGGCATTGACAAAGCGCGATGAACCTGTTGCTCCCGCCGCAGATTTGATGGCCTCCATCCACCCCAATCCTACAAAGGGAGATGCCACCCTCGTCGTGCAAGCCCTCAAAGCGGAAAAGGGTCGCATCGCTCTTTTCGATGCTTTCGGTCGCAGGCTATTCGTGCGCGATGTGCTGTTCCAGGAAGGAAAGCAAGATATTCCCTTGCCTGAAGTGGCTCCGCTTCCAACCGGCGTGTATGTTTGGAAAGTGTATACCCCAAGTTTCAAAACGCAGGGTCATTTGGTAAAACAGTAGTCATTTCGGCTACAACTACCCGTCCTGCGGCTCGAAGCCGTAGGACGGGCTTTGAATGTATAACTGACTAATTTCTTATGAAAAATATTTTCTTCATTTCTATAGCCACCTTTGGACTTTCTCTTTTTGCAACCGCCCAAGACCGCCTGTACGTCAACGCCTCGGCCACCGGCGGCAACAACGGCCAATCATGGGGAGATGCCTTTACCGATCTGCAGCCTGCCCTCCAGACCGCCCAAGCGGGCGACGAGGTCTGGGTGGCCGAAGGCGCTTACTTCCCAACCAGTACGACTGACCGCAATATTTCCTTCGAACCAAAGAGCGGGACCCAACTCTACGGCGGTTTTGCTGGAAACGAGACAGCATTGGGCCAGCGAGATTGGGCGGTTCATATCACTACCCTGAGCGGCGACATCGGCACGGTTGGAGACACCACCGACAACAGCTTCAACGTCGTTTATCTTTTTCAGCCAGACTCCAGCACCGTGTTCGACGGCTTCACCGTGTGCTTCGGCCAGGCCGATGATGTAGCCGGGGCCGGAAGCACACGTGACCGGGCCATCTGCGGCGGGGGGCTCTACATCGAAGCGGGCAACTGGGACGCCTTCCCCAATATCCAGAATTGCCACTTCTGGCACAACACTTCCAATTCCTTTGGTGGGGCTGTGATGGTCAATGGCGCATCGGATGCGAACGTGGCCCCCAGATTTGTGGGCTGCCGCTTTGAGGAGAACCGCTCAGTAGGCAGCGGCGGCGGGCTGGCCCGTTTTGGCGGCAGCTGGACGGAGCGCGGCAAGGAGTTCGAGGGCTGTCACTTTTCCCAAAACCGTGCACTGGTTGGAGGCGGCCTATATTACAGGGATACGCAAGGGCCGAACACCGTGGCATTGTATGGCTGTTCCTTCGAGAATAACAGCGCTGCCAGCCACGGTGGCGGGGCATTTTTTCTGACGGGTAAATCCGGTAAAAGTGGCCTTCACATCCAGAATTGCGGGTTCGAGGCCAACAATGGTTTGGTAGGGGCGGCCATTGAGATTTTCAATAACGGCAACTACTTTGACGGTGAAGCAGTGATAGACAGCTGCGTGTTTTTTAGGAATATCTCGCTTTCGGGAGGAAATTTTTCATCCATTATTTATACCGACCAACTCGGCACTCCTCAAACGGTTGTTAAGTTGGCCAATACAAAGGTCGAAGATAATTTTTCAGAACATCAAATCTTCCTCTTTGCTTGGCTTGATGCCAAGGTTTTGGTTGAAAACACTTTACTTGCCCGGAATATCGCGGTGGTCTTGCTTAAACAAACCGAGGTCTCCAGCAGTGAGGTCAGGAACACAGTTTTTCGATCAAATGAAAACAGTTTAATTGGGGACCATTTCTTATACGGAAATGAAACCTTTGTGAAATACTCAAACTGCCTTTTTGAGAAAAATAAAACAACCAGCGCAGGAGGTTTATTTCGTTCATCAGGTTTACAAAAGTTTACGGTTCGCAATTCCGCTTTCTTGTATGGAGATCATCCGTTTGATGATTATATCAGGTTAATTGCTACTGAATGCGATTCGTTGTTTTTATTCAACACTATCATAACCGATAGCATAACAAAATGGTCTTTTGCTATTGTAGATGTGGTTTCTTTATTGTCGCACAACAGCTTTGGTTTTATTGACTGCAACGACCAGTTTCCAAACGTCACTTGCGGCCCAGGCAACCTCATCAACCTCGATCCTCTCTTCCGCGACACCGCCAACCACGACTATTCCCTGCTCCCCTGCTCCCCCCTCATCAATGCCGGCTCCAACGCCGCCGCTGCAGGCATCCTCACCGACCTCGCGGGCAATCCCCGTATACAGGGCGGTACGGTGGACATTGGCGCCTACGAAGCCCCGGCATTCGCGCTGGCGGCTGCGCCCGAGGTGCAGCCCGCTTGCGTCGGCACATCCAACGGCAGCATTTCCCTAAGCCCGGTATTCGGTTGTGAGCCATACACTTATGACTGGTCGCCCCAGGCTGGCAACGGCCCGGAACTCAACGGCCTTCCGCCAGGCCCATACATTTTCACCATCACCGACGGCAGTGGTCGGCAAATCCTGGATACGGTGGTGGTGGCATCCGCGCCACAGCCATCCCTTGCCCTTGCTTCTACGGATGTGCAGTGCGGAACCACCGCAGGCGGTACGCTTTCGGCATCAGTGGCCGGCGGCACTGCGCCTTTCCAGTATACCTGGCTGCCCAGTGCGGTTGATACCGCACTACTCCTTCAGCAGCAGCCGGGAGATTATGCCCTCACGGTGGTAGATGCCAACGGTTGTCAGGATTCTGCTTCGGCCAGCATCGCCCTGTTGGGTATGCTCACGCCCATGATCGGCGGCCAAACCATCTCCTGCTTCTCCGCAGCGGATGGCTGGCTTTCGCTCACTCCAGCCACAGGCGCAGGGCCTTTTCAGTGGCAATGGGAGGGTTGGTCGGGCACGGATTCTGTCGCCCAGCCGCTTGGGCCGGGCAACTACTCGGTCACCGTCACGGACGCTTATGGCTGCACGGCCTCCAATACATTCCCGGCCATGACCGAACCAGGTTTAATCGTGATCGGTACGGGCAGCAGCGCGCAAACCCAGACCAGCCCACCCAACGGCGCGGCAGTGGTCACCACGATCTCCGGCGGCACGTCGCCTTTTTATTTTGAATGGGAAGAAGGCAGCACAACGCAGGCCATCGCGGGCCTCAACGCAGGCACTTATACGGTCACGGTGACGGACGAAAACGGTTGTGCAGCAGTGGCTGAGGTGGTGGTAGAGCAGATGATCAGCAGCACGGAGGAGCTCGCAGGACTGGCCTTGATGATCTACCCCAACCCTGCGTTGGATTGGGTG
>JAUSMG010000325.1 GCA_030645295.1 Saprospiraceae bacterium
TTGGAGTTTCGTTTCGCCCGACAATTTTAGGCCATTTGTACTGAACAAGCCAAGCTTTTGTGTTCTACTTTAACATATTTTTCTGCTCAGGGTTCAGATCAGCACGTTTGAGCGATCGAATCTCCCAAGCAATGGACAAAAACCCCGCCGAAAGCGTTTGGGCTGCCATGCAGTCAGTTCCAAATGGCTTCAAGAAATAATTGTTGCAGAAAAACGTGTAACCCTTACATTTGCCTCACAAAGAACGTTTGAAGCTATATCTTTCAAACTTACAAATATTGACAACCAGCCGACTATGAAATATCAGATTGATAAGCAGGAGCACTATGCGATACTTTCGCTTAATGAGGAAAACCTGAACTCAACCATTGCCCCCCAACTTAAGAGTGATCTCATCCTTCTTTCTCAAGAAGGAATTCGCAATTTTATTCTCGATCTTTCCAATGTAAAATATGTGGACAGCAGCGGACTTTCGGCCATTCTGACAGGTCACCGACTTTGGAAAGGTACCGGAACCTTCGTTCTGGCCGGCGAAATGCACCCGATGGTGACCAAACTCATCGAAATTTCCCGTCTGGAAACAATTCTCACCATCATTCCTACCATCAGCGAATCCATTGATTTTGTGATGATGGAAGAGCTGGAGCGGCAAATCGCAGGCGAGTAGTATTACGCTTACTCTAAAATTGCAAAAGCGTTCTGTCTGTTGATCCAGGCAGAACGCTTTTGTTTGTCTATAGCCATCCTTTTCAAAAATAAATTTTAACACTCCCCCGCCATACAAAATCGGAACAAATTCAGTAATTTTATCCCGTCAACAGAAAGCCTGTTTTTTTACCAACCCGTTCCGATTATGAAGCAGATCGCATTTCGTTATGGCCTTTGGATGTTTTTCGGCCTCACAGGATTCTTCCTGATCATGCACATCCTACATTTGAGCGAGAATTTTTACCTCCGGATCTTTAATGGCATAATCCACTTGGGTTTGCTGTGGATGGCCCTGCGTGCCTGGACACGTAAACACCATGCCGGAACCTCTGACACCACTTCCGGCGTTGTAGTAGGGATGTTCACTTCTTTTGTCGGGGTCATTCCATTTGCCTTTTTTATGGCGATATTTTTAAACTTCAATCCTGATCTGTTGGCCAGCATCCGGCACCAAACTCCGCTGGGTGAATATCTTAACCCAATCACCTCCTGTTTTTTTATTGTAGTGGAAGCGATCGTAATTAGCCTGATCGGCTCTTATATTATGGTGCGCATTCTGGATGCCATGCGCGAGCGGGCATGAGGTTTTTGGGAAATTGAGGTGACACCTCCTCCTTCGTCGGGGATTTCACCTCAATTTTCCCAATCAACTCTTTATCACATATTGGCAATGATCTCGGAGCCGAATTCAGAGCACTTCAGTTTGGTAGCCCCTTTCATCAAACGTTCGAAATCATAGGTTACGCGCTTTTTGCGGATGCTGCGCTCTATCCCTTTTACAATGAGCTTTGCAGCCTTGTCCCAGCCGAGATACTCAAACATCATCACACCGGAGAGGATCACAGACGATGGATTTACCATGTCTTTACCTGCATACTTTGGGGCAGTGCCGTGCGTGGCCTCAAAAATAGCATGGCCCGTGAGGTAGTTGATATTAGCACCCGGCGCGATGCCGATACCCCCCACCTGTGCAGCGAGTGCGTCAGAAAGGTAGTCTCCATTAAGGTTGAGTGTTGCCACCATATCGTACTCAGCAGGGCGGAGCAGAATTTGCTGGAGGAAAGCGTCGGCAATGCTGTCTTTTATGAGCATTTTGCCGGCAGCCAGCGCGGCAGTTTGCGCTTCGTTGGCAGCGGCCTCTCCTTTGGCATCCTTGATGCGGTCGTATTCAGACCAGGTAAACACGCGGTCACCGTACTCGCGCTCGGCGAGTTCGTAGCCCCAGTCCTTGAACTTACCCTCCGTGAATTTCATGATATTGCCCTTGTGGACCAGGGTCAGCGACTTGCGCTTATACTTAAAAGCGTGTTCGAGGGCGGCGCGTACGAGACGCTCGGTTCCTTCTTTCGACACGGGCTTAATGCCAATGGACGAAGATTTTGGGAAGCGAATCTTCTTCACGCCCATTTCGTTTTGCAAAAAAGCGATCATCTTTTCCGCCTCAGGCGTACCGGCGAGGTATTCGATGCCCGCGTAGATGTCCTCGGTGTTTTCCCGGAAGATGATCATGTCCACCAGACCCGGCTCTTTCACCGGGCTGGGTACCCCTTTGAACCAACGCACCGGGCGCACGCAGGCGTAAAGGTCAAGTTGTTGACGCAGAGCCACATTAAGGGAACGAATGCCCCCACCGACTGGCGTGGTAAGCGGGCCTTTGATGGCGACTTTATATTCGTTGATCATCTGAAGCGTCTCATCGGGAAGCCAGCTGCCCGTCTTGTTGAACGCTTTTTCGCCGGCAAGCACTTCCTTCCAAATGATTTTCTTTTTGCCATTAAAGGCTTTCTCTACAGCAGCATCGAGCACGCGCACCGAGGCTGCCCAGATGTCAGCGCCCGTACCGTCTCCTTCGATGAATGGAATGATTGGATCGTTGGGGACTTTCAGTTTGCCCCGTTTGATGGTGATAGCAGAACCTTGCATATTTTCTTTGAATGTGATAAGTTTATAATTGGCGAATTCGACCATTAGGACTGTTTTTAAGGGCGGGCGAAGGTAGCAGTTGAAGCGGCCTCTACGATAGAAAAACCGTTAAAAAGTGTACTTTTTTTGAGGGAAATTTGTCAATACCTTAAATGAGCTTGACCAAACCGGGGAGTATGAGGAAGACTGGATGGGGAAAAGAGGGGGTGTCTAAAGAAAAGGGCGTCCGCTTGCCAAAAAGGATGCCAATTTTTAGGCTTTGTTTAATTCAACCTGAAAAAAACCACCCAATGCCTTGTTTTTTCAAAACCATTTCTACCTTTGCCTTCGGTCAGCGCGAGATCTTGTCCTTTTTGGAGTCACTTTTTAATCTCTCCCGTGAACATCACTCCAAACTCTGCGCCAACCATTTGCCACCCAGCCCCGGCAAAAACCATGTATAAGTTCACACACCAGCAAACTCCTGTGGCAAGGGCGTGGCGCGTAAAACGCGTTACGAGCTGAAATTTTTTAAACATGACCGAGACAATACCTTCCAGTCGCCCTGAGAGGCCCTCCTTATGCCGTAATTCGGCCATTTTCGCCCTTCTGTTTGCAGCTTTTGCTGCCACTGCGTTTAAACCCATCAGCATCAAACCCTCTCGCGCAGAAGACGCAGAGATGATGCAGTTCCGCACCGACGTCATCGGATACGCTCAAAATTTTCTTGGCCTCCGCTACCGCCATGCAGGACATTCGCCTAAAACAGGATTCGACTGCTCAGGCTTCACCAACTACGTTTTGAACGAGTTTGGTGTAAAAGTATCTTCTGCGTCTACCACCCAATCGCGCCAGGGCTTAAAAGTATCGCTCAATGATGTATTGCCCGGAGACCTTGTGTTCTTTGGAACCAGAGGCCGTATCCAACATGTGGCCCTAGTGGTTGAAAAAACAGCCGAAGGCATTTTTTGTGTGCACAGCACCTGCACCCGAGGCATTATAGTAGAAAATATCTCCACTTCTAAATACTGGAAACCTAAAATCCTATTCGCGCGTGATGTGATCACGGGGCAGGCGGGCTAAGTGCCGCATTGAAGCAAAACGAAACCAGTACGGAGAAAAGGGTTGTCCTTGTAAAAGGGGGCAACCCTTTGCATTTTAGGGTGTTTAAAACCGGAAAATGTAAAACAGGAGAATATAAAACCGCAAAACCTGGAAGCGACAAACCTCGGATGGGCCAATACCTATGTTTCCTTTTTAATAAATCGGCAGACTACTGGACATTTTGACACTGGACCTTAGACAC
>JAUSMG010000301.1 GCA_030645295.1 Saprospiraceae bacterium
CCATTATGGCAAAATATCGTTGAATTGATGGCTTGAAAAGCCGCATTACTCCGCCAATGAGCAGGCTCGGAAGTGCCATGCCCAGAAAAACCGCGCCAATCACCTTTTGAGTGATCTTGCCATCGTTGAATTGATACGCAACCGCATACTCCCCTACGCCGACCATTACCGTAAGCCCTAATACAAGGGCCAATCTTTCCCAGGAAAAACTACTTGCTTCCATGCTTCAATGTTTGGTTTGAGATTTCATGATCTGGTGCATCCGGATAGAGGTGTCCAGAAAAAGAATTTTAGGGTTGGCATTCCGCTCTATGTAATAAATATTGTCGTTGAGCAGCCCGACGATCTGCGCAATCTTCTCAAAGTCAAGCACTTTGGCCATGTTTTGGGCGGTAGCGAGCTCCTCTGGTCTAAGGCGCATGGTTGGGCTTCCGGTGCTGACCAGGGAGAGCATTTCGCGCAAAAAGTGGAGTCCGTAGTGCAGGAATTGCTTTTGGTTTTCACGGCCCAATTTGGCGAAATCTTCAGTCCAACGCACCATTTCTACGGCATGGCCCCGCCAGCATTTGCGCAGCCAATCCAGGAGCAGTTGAGCATCGTCGGTAACCGGAGCATCGGCTGCTGCGAGTGCTGCACCAAAATCGCCGCCACTTAAAAATGCAATTTGACGGGCACGCTCGGGATCAAGTCCACGCTGTTGGACCAAGCCTTCCGCTACTTCCTCGTCGGAAAGCGGGTCGAGTTTTACCAATTGACAACGTGAAAGTATAGTGTTTAGGATCAGATCCTGGTTTTCCGCTACCAGAAGAAAAATGGTTTGATCCGGCGGTTCTTCAATGAGTTTGAGCAATCGGTTGCCTTCTTTCCCAAGGTATTCGGGCAGCCACATCACCAAAATTTTATAGCGCCCCTCAAAAGCTTTGAGGCTGAGTTTTTTTAGGATGGCATTGCATTCCTCTTTGTTGATGTTGCCTTGTTTATTGTCTGCACCAAGCCGCTGGAGCCAGGTATTGACATCAGCATAGGGCGTTTCTGATAAAAACGACCGCCATTCTTTTAAAAAATCGGTGCTGACGGCATTGGCGCCCACGCTCGGAAAAGAAAAATGGATGTCCGGATGGGTGAATTGCGACGCTTTCCGACAGGCGGAACATTCTCCGCAGGGGTTGAATTTGGGATATTGGGATATTGATGATATATTTTCACACTGAAGCAGTTGAGCAAACGCCGTAGCCAGGGCTAGTCCTCCTCCGCCCGTTGGCGAAAGAAAAAGCAGGGCATGGGGTACGCGCTCACTTGCTGCGAGTGAGGCAAGGATATCCTTAGTGCGTTGTTGGCCGATGGATTCTAGCATAATTTCTTAAAACTACCCTTTATTCTGCTGCTTCCTATGCTTCATTAAAAAAACGAGTCACAAGGTACGGGCTTATTCGCTTGACAAAAAAGAGTCTTGAAAAAGCCTGCACGCTGTAAGTTTGCCGTGCATATTTCTTCCAATCCTTTTACGCTTTTGGCTTTGAGCCCGTGTGTCTAAAGTCTACCCTCCTGCGGCAAGCCTACGGCGGGTAAATTGTCTAACATCCAAAGTCCAACATCCAACTATCATGGAACTCCTCGGTATCGGTTCTCGCGTCAAACACCCCACGTACGGCGACGGGGCCATCATCCGCCTCCACGTGGCGGCTTATGAAGTTTGTTTTATGCAATTCGGCCTCAAAATGGTCGGTAAAGACTACAACGCCTGGCAAATCATCGAACGCATCGCACCGGAGGAAGTCGTGTCTTTCACCGAAGCGGAGCAATCGCTGGTACGCATCCTGAAGGCCTGGGCTGGTTTCAGTCTCGAGATCGTACCACTCGGCGATCGTTGGAAAAACGGCAAAATGATCCTGCAGGCAGACGGCGTTCAGCCAAAAGAAGTGGCCATCGATGTCTTTTTTCATAAAATTGTAATGATGCGCGATCGGCTTCGGGTACTGGAACAAGGCATAAATGCCCACAAAAAACTCGACGACGAAGACAAGGTGAACTTCCAGCAATACATCACACGCTGTTATGGAAGCATGACCACGTTCAATGTGTTGTTTAAAAATAAGGAAGATTATTTCGTAGGTGAAAGCGGGAAAGAGTAGGTGGCAGTAGCAGTAGGCAGTAGCAGTAGGCAGTAGCAGTAGGCAGTAGCAGTAGGCAGTGGAGTAGCAGTAACGTTTTTATGGAACACATAGGCTCATAGGACACATAGGTGATTGATTATTAATGTCTATGTGTCCTATGAGCCTATGTGTTCCATAAAATCCAAGCGAGATTTTAGGCTGTCTTTTGTGTCCGTTTGTGCAATTTGAAAAATGTTTTCATCCCTGCTGAGCTTGCCCGAAACGGGTGTTTTAGAAACATTTTCAAACCTATCTTATGGCACATTCTTCCAGCATTTCCCCACTCCGAATCTTCGGACTTTGCGCCCTTTTTTTCCTCTCAGCTTGCCAGCAAAAAAGCGAAGCGCCTTTTTCCGATCGCGGCGCATCCGCACCACCGCCCCAGGGCATGGAAAACCAGGCAAAACTGGATCGCGCACCCATGGCTTCTGCAACACCCGAGCAGTTCCAGGACGCCGCAAATCATGGGGATATCTTTTCTTCTGCAGCGGCGGTACCCAGCGCGATTGATTCCCTCAAAAAATTCGTTCGCACTGCCCAGATGCGTTTTCGCGTGAAAAACTCGGCCGATGCTACCTTGCGTATTGAAGACATCGCATTGAGCAATGGAGGTTTTGTGATCAACAGCAATTTAAACTCGGAGCTTGAACTCCGTCAAACAACGCCCATCAGCCGCGATTCTGCACTGGAAACCACCCGCTACAGCATTCACAGTCAATTGGTTATCCGTGTACCTTATCAAATGCTGGATACCACACTTCGATCCATTGGAAGGCTGTCTGATTTTCTCGACCTGCGCCATGTGAACGCTTCCGATGTAGGTCTGCAAATGCTGGAACAGGAGCTCTCAAAACTCCGGGAAGGTATTTACCGCAACGATTTGGATCAAGCTGAAGAAAACAAAATTAGCCCCAAAGCCGATCGCGCCCGGGCCAGCCGCGCTGCCAGCGATCACGCCCGCATCGAGACCTTGAAACTCGAAGATGCGATCCGTTTCAGTACCATAACCGTGGATGTTTACCAAGTTCCAGAAATCAGGCAAATGATGGTGACCAATACGGATGTTCCAATTCCACAACGCCCCTTAGCAGCCCGATTGGGTGAAGCACTGCGTTCCGGGGGAGAGATCTTATTGGTAATGTTGCTCGGTATGGTCCATTTGTGGAGCCTGATCTTACTGGCTGTACTGGGATATTTTACCTGGAAATGGCTGCGCAAAAGGAAAAGGCTTGTTATTGCGGACGTCCAAAAGTCCTCGTAAAGACATTTAAGCATCAAGCGGTCATCTACCTCAAACCCTTTTGCAATTTTCCTGTTGGGGCATATTACATTTGCAGCTAATTATGGAAAAAGTAAAATGCCTTATCATCGGCTCGGGCCCCGCAGGTTACTCAGCAGCCATTTATGCCGCCCGCGCTGGCCTCAGCCCAATGCTCTACACTGGTCCTCAGCCCGGTGGACAACTCATGATCACCAACGAAGTGGAAAACTACCCCGGCTATCCTGATGGTCGCAACGGTCCTGAAATGATGGAAGATTTCCGCAAACAGGCCGAGCGTTTCGAGACCGTGATCCGCAACGAAAAGATCGTAAAAGTGGATTTCACCGGACCAATACACAAGGCCTGGAGCGAATCGGGAGATGAAATTCAATCGCCCACCATCATCATCTCCACCGGAGCAAGCGCCAAATGGCTCGGTATCCCCGGCGAACATGAATTGGAAAACAAAGGGGTTTCTGCCTGCGCGGTTTGTGACGGGTTTTTCTTCCGAAAGCAAAAAGTCGCCATCGTAGGCGGTGGCGATACGGCTGCTGAAGAAAGCACCTATCTGGCAAAAATCTGCTCAGAAGTACACCTGATCGTACGCCGCGACGAAATGCGTGCCTCTAAGATCATGCAGGAAAGGGTGTTAAATACGCCCAATATCACGGTCCACTGGAATACCTCTCCCGAAGAAGTGCTGGGCACCGACGGCGTAGAAGGCGTTCGACTCCGCAACAACAAAACAGGGGAGATCAGCATACTGGAAGTAACCGGTTTTTTCGTCGCCATTGGCCACCAGCCCAATACGGACATTTTCAAAGGCTGGATTGATCTTGATGACAGCGGGTATATCAAGGCTGTGCCTGGTCGCACATTCACCAATGTTCCCGGTGTTTTTGCCTCCGGCGATGCCCAGGATAAAATTTATCGCCAGGCGGTGACGGCGGCAGGAACGGGATGTATGGCGGCTTTGGATGCGGAGCGGTATTTGGTGGAGACGGGACTGTAGAAATTAAACTTCCTGAATATTCGTCCCAATCACCCAGCGTTTGTTTCCGATCCGGTGCCAGCCATTGCTGCTGGTTTCAAAAATGCTGACGGTGGCGCCTTGTTTTAGTTCTCCTACTTTGGCATTGTTGGTAGCCGGGCCTGTCCGCACATTGAGGAATGTTGAAGTTACCTTTCCTTTTCTCGTTCCGGCAGCAGGCGCCCCATTGGAGGCAAGCACCAGAATATAGTCGGCACTGACATACTGCCCTTGCCCGATTTTCCAAAAACCTCCTGATTTTTCCAGCAAGTTCACAATATCACCCTGATTTAGTTGAGCCACTTTGGGGTTAGATGTGCCCGGCCCCTTACGGACATTCAAGAATTTAGAGGTCACCTTGCCGCGCTGCGTAGCAGGCTGTCCACTGCTACTGCCTACTGCATTACTGCTACTGCCCCCTGCATTGCTGCCACTGTTCCCGCTGGCCATTTGGACCGCTCGAAGTGCATTGAGACGGCCATAACCCAGTTTGGGGGAACGGCCATTGGCATCGTAGCCACTTCCGATCTTGTCTGCCGAACGGCGTAAAATATCTTTGATCTCACCCAATGTAAGGTCTGGATTAGCAGACAACATCAAGGCACATACCCCTGCTGTGAGCGGAGCGGCACTGGAAGTTCCTCCAAACCGGCTGGTATAGCTATGCAGGAGTGAATCACCGTTGGCGCTTACGGTCGCCGTGGTCACACCCACGCCGTCGTTGCCATTCGAGGGAGCGCAAAGGAAGGCATTGGACCCATAAAAGGTATAACTGGAGGATTCATCCCGACTATTGGAGGCCGTGATGCACATCACATCCGGGTGCGCAGCAAAGTCGCTGAGCTGGCGTGGTACATTGTTAGAAGCTGGATTGGCATTTCCTGCCGCAATGAAAACTGGCAATCCTTTGCCATTTCTACCTTCCCGGATTACCCGGGTGATGTAATTGGAAACGTAGGTGGAAAGTGGCACCGGTTTGGGGAATCCCAGGCTACAGGAAATGATGTCTGCGCCATTTAAAAGGGCGTGTTCAAATGCTT
>JAUSMG010000346.1 GCA_030645295.1 Saprospiraceae bacterium
AATGCTTCCTTTATTGTTAACGTGTTTTGCCTTGACTGCTGTATCATTCCAAGGAAAAACTGGCGTTGCCCCCCTCCGCAGAATAAAATTCTGAGCAGTTGTGAGTTATCTGCCCCTAGTAGTTTTAGTGGAACGAGAACCTCTGGAACTACGGCGAATTTATCATGGAGTAGTGTATCAGGAGCAAGTGCATACAGGTTGTATGTTTGGGAAGTGACTGGCTCTACTAATATCCTCATCTCAAACACCGTAGAAACAGGCAATTCAAAAACGCTTACAAACCTACAATCCGGAAAGGATTACCAATGCGGGCTTTCTTCTATTTGCTCGGATGGTGTTACAAGTGAAATTATTATCATTATTGACGTTATCGAATAATAATAAGGGGTGCGTTCATTTTGGCCGCGCCCCTTATTTTTTTGTGATGATCTATGTCATCAATCTTTTCGAGCAGCCATTTCTTGTGTGTTGGTGATGTAGTAGCCATTACTTTTTCTCTAAATTTTATGAGTTCCTTTTTCTCAAACCCGCTTGAAATGGTTAGTTTTTTGACGAAACCAAGGTAATTTATGTATTCCCTTTTTAAATTTTTAGAGATAACTTTATTACGTCTCAGATAAATACGGAAGCTATCAATTAGTGAGTCCAGCGCCAAAGTTTCTTGCAGTTCATAGTAAGTTTGTATCAGGATGATCTTTGAACCTAACACATAGACAACATCATTATACTCAACATTTTGAAGCAGATTTAATACGTCTGAATATCTTTTTTGATGAAAATACAGATAGGAAAGATTGAAGGTTCGAGCATTTTCTCGAATCCCCACCGGGAGATATGGGCTATATTCTTCAATAAATTTTTCTGTCCATTCAAATTCTCCTACTCCCAACCCAGCGGTAACGATGTTTTTAAAAATGCCTTCAGAAAGATTTCCTTCTTCTAGAAGAATATCTTTCTTAATTATTTTTTTAAATATCTCGAAGACCTCCCTGTAATACTCCCTTTTCCCCTGGTTAATTTTTAGCGCACAGTAGTTTTGAGCAATGAAGTAGCATTTGCGAAGATCCGTTTTTGTAAGTGAATCAGATTGGGACTCCAAGCCATGGAGCAGATTTTTGAAGTGGGATTCTTCTTCAGGCTCATTCAGGCAATTCACTACCTGGCGATAAACCGTCAGTAACGGAACCTTGTTAAACCGCTCATTTTCAAGATGTTCCCAAAAACCTGCAGGCAACTCCACGCTCTTTTCAGACACCCGTGACCCTTGATACAGGAGCCAACCGATATAGAGTTCTAATTTCTGCGTTATGTAAAAACACTCCAGATAAAAATCTGCTGCGGAGAGTTTTTCAGCGTAACCCGTAACCGAAAGGTGTTTGGAGGCCTTATTAACGATATTGTTGTGCAGGTTGAATTGCGCGAGGTAGTATTCGGTAGATTGGCCTGGCACTTCATCGAGTAGCCGTTCAATATTGCGTTCTACTGAGGCCACGTGTTTTTTGAGTTCGGGCTTTTCTAAAAGCCGTTGCAGATCAAGTGCTTCAGCGAGGGGATTTTGATTGCGGGCCTCTGCAGAGAGGAAGCGGAGGCTCATTTGATTGAGATCGGAAGAAAGACGGCGCAGTTGGGCATCGTTGTAAGGCTTATTCGGGTACAGTTTTTGCCAAACTTGCTCCCCATCAAGTTCGGCAAATGTGCCGTCGCGGAGCGCTTTGTCTGTAGCATCGAAAAGAAGTACCAGGTCAGATTGGTCGTTCAGATAGGGCGAAAGCAGGTATTTTCGAAAGCGGTTGCGCTCGACTTTCGAAAGGGTTTGAAGTATGGAGAAGAGCTTTTCGCTGAACATTACTTAGAATGTGGTCAATGTGTTTAATGTGGTCAATGTGTTTAATGTGGCCAATGTGATGAATGTGGCCAATGTGGCCAATATGGTCCCCTCCTTCGTTAAAACTACGGCGGGTAAAAATGGAACATCACGGAAATGTCGGCGAAGTGCCATTTACAAAAAATAGCCATTGGTGCGGTTAAATCATTGAAATCCAATATCTTGAATCCATTTAAAGAAAAAATAATTTCCGGCAAGTTCGGAAAATTGTCTTTGTACCACAGCAAAAAAAACCTAACCTTTGTAAAGTAAAAATATGACGCAATGAGGCCATCCCAACCGTATGCCTGAATAATCCGTCTTGATGAACATTTTCAACCTTGTACGCAGATGCTAAAGCATGTCTACTTTCTGTTGGTGCTGCTTGCGGCAACCCTTTTTTCCCACACATTGGTCGCCCAATGTGACCGGGTAGCATGGGTGGCAGGCGTTACGCCGGGCTGTGGTGCAAAGATCATTGATCTGGACAACGGTCAGGTACTAAGGGCGGTGACCGGCGCCGACGGACTTTCGGGCGGGCAGACCTTTACCTTTAATGCCGAATCAACCCAGCTTCCCGCGGGATGCCAGTCAGGAGGATTCCCGGTAGTGGCACTCACCTGTGTTTCTGACAAGTTGCCCTGCAAGGCACAGTTTGCACGAATTCCCAACCCCCAACAATTGCTCGGCTACAAATTCGTGGCCAATATTTACGCTCCGTCGGTACAGATCTGTCATTGGGACTTTGGAGACGGTCAAACGGAAGTTGGAGAGAAAGTAGAACATATCTTCCCGACAGAAGGTGAATTTGCCGTTTGTCTCACGGTTACGGATGCTTTTGATTGCTCTGTTCAAGACTGCAAAACAATTACCGCCAGCACCCAAGACTATAATTGGTGCGAATTTGGGATGCAGGCAACCGCCGTGGGAACAGAATTGCAAGGGAAAGTTTATCCATTGAGCAATGACCCTGACCTGGTTTTGGAATCCGTGCAATGGTACACGAACAAGTCGAGCCAGATCATTTCAGAGCTACCCATTTTTTCCGCTATACTGCCGGGTTACGGGGATTACACCGTATGTGCTGATTACCAGGTACGGAATCTTTTTGATGGAAGCCTTTGCAGCGCCACCCGTTGCCAGAGCATGACCGTAGCCGAATCCGCTTGCCTCAATCCTACATTGGCCGATTTGACCACACTTTGTCCCGGGCCTTCTCAATTGTATGCCCCTGTTTGTGGCTGCGACGGCAATACTTATTCCAATGAATGCGAAGCAATATCCAATGGACTTTCGCAATGGTGGGCAGGCGACTGTGGGTCTGTTTTTGGTTCCTGTATCACGAATCTTGAGGCAAATATTATCAGCGGTTCGCCCGATGGGGGTTATATTGCTCAATTTGTCAATCATAGTCTGGGCGATTACAACTTTGCCCAAATGGATTTTGGAGATGGCACTCCACTTTGGTTAAGTACGAACTGGGACACGATCTTACACTTGTACGACGCTGCGGGTATCTACCGCAGCAACCTGACCGTGTGGAGCGCCAATGGCTGTATTTCTTCGGTGACTCAATTGCTCGTGACCGATGCCATGAGCATGGTGATTAATGAATTGCCCCAGACAACAGATTATGTAATGCCGGGTGATGCAAACCGGGATCAGCGCGCCAATGTGTATGATTTGCTCAATCTGGGTGTTGGACACTACAGTTCCGGCGCGCCGAGACCGGAAGCCAGCACCGCCTGGAATCCACAGTTCGCACCAAACTGGGGTGCATTCGTACCGAGTTGGGACGCTACTCTGACCGGTACCATAAATTATAAACACCTGGACTGTGACGGAAATGGCGCTGTAAACGAATTTGATGCCGACGTCATCACGCAACACTACGCAGCCATTGATACTTCCCAGATATCTTACCTGCCAGGTCTGCCTCAACTGAGGCTGGAATTTGAAAAGGACACCATTTTTGTTGACCCCAATAATCCAACCCCGGTGGAGATCAATGCATGGGTTAAAGTGGGCAGCCCAAGCCAGCCCGCATTGGGGCTTTACGGCTTGGCCTTTGCACTTCGTTACCCCGATTATGTGAACCACCACCCGGATGCTGATTACGACGATGACTTTTTAGGCTCCACAAATCACCTGCTTTGGCTGGCCAAAGATGTACACGATCGCGCTCAGTTAGACATTGGCTTGACTCGCAAAAACGGGCTGGCTGCCAATGGATATGGCCGTGTGGCAAAGCTTAGTTTTAGTACTGATGTCATTATCATCATTGATATCATTGCTCGCGGCGAAAGCCAGCCGGTTCCTTTCGTTGTGCCTATACGGGGCTTGAAAGCCATCGATAAATTCGGCAATAAATTTGAAATAAGCGTACCCGCAGGGCAGGATACCGTCTGGATCAAAACCTTGAAAACGAGCGGAACGCAAGAAGAAATACTACGCTCCAAAGTGCTGCTCAGCCCCAATCCTGCGGCGGATATGACCGAACTCTATACCTCCGATCTTCACGTGGAGGCCATTGAAGTACTCAACAGCCTGGGGCAAAAAGTGCGTGAAATACGCCCCTCCGGCACCCGAAGCACCCTTTTGGATGTTTCCGGCTGGACCAGCGGAGTGTACACCCTGCACATCCGGGCCGAAGAAGGTTCGGTGGAGAAGAAGTTGGTGGTACGATAGGGGGGATTTACGATTTTGGAATTACGATTTACGATTTTGGAATTATTTCTGGCATTTTACCAAGCCCAACGCACAAAATCGTAAATCGTAATTCCAAAATCGTAAATTTTACTTCCTGCTTTTCTGCCTACTTTTGCCCGCAAATGCTGTTCTGGGTAAACATTCTTTTTTGGCCTATCGCCCTTTATGTCGGGCTTTGTCTGGTATTCTATTTTGGACAGGACCTGTTTTTCTTTCGCCCGGAACGCCTGGCCAAAACCTTTGCCTATCAATACCCTTTCCCCTTTACAGAGGTCAATTTTGACATGGAAGACGGCGGCATGGTGAATGCCCTGCATTTCCGGGTGCCCAACAGCAAGGGCGTGGTTTTTTACATTAAGGGGAATTCCCGGAGCATCAAAGGCTGGGGGAAATTTGCCAAAGACTTTGTCGGCAAAGGCTTTGATTTTTTCATTCTTGATTTCCGGGGTTTTGGCAAAAGCCGTGGTCGCCGCACGGAAGAAATCCTATTCAGCGACCTCCAGCACGTTTACCAATGGCTTTCCGACGAATACGACGAGGAGCGCATTGTGCTTTACGGCCGCTCGCTTGGCAGTGGTCTGGCCGCGCGGGTTGCTTCCTGGAATCGGCCCAAAATGGTCATTTTGGACTGTCCCTACTACTCTTTTTTGTACCACATCTCGCGCTATGCGTTTATCTTGCCCATTCGGTGGCTGCTGCGCTATCAAATTCGTACAGACCGGTTTATCAAAAAAGTGCGCTGCCCCATCCACATTATCGGTGGCACCAAGGACCGGCTCATCCCTTACCGTCAATGCGAGATGCTCAAAAATTTAGCCCCCGAAAAGATCACGCTTCACCCCATCGTCGGCGCCGGCCACAACAACCTGCCCGATTATCCTGAATACCACGATTTGCTGTATGATATCCTCCACGAAGCATTTGAGGAGGAGCGGGATTGGAAAATGGCCGCTTGAGGGAATGTGGCCGATTTAAAATGTGGCCAATTTGAAAAATGTGGCCAATGTGGTCAATGTGGCCAATGTGGTCAATGTGGTCAATGTGGTCAATGTGAGAATGGGATCAATTTGTTGTATCGTTTGTCGTAATTTCCTCGTTATTCACCTCAAAAAGCATTTCATCGTCCTAATGCAAAAACTAATTTTACCCCTCCTTATAGCACTTCCGGGATTGCTGTTTGCCCAAAAAACAAATCCGCCTGCGGCTGGAAAACCGGCGACAAAGCCTTCTACAACGGCCCCTGCGCCAAAACCGGTTATTACGCCGGGGACTACAAAGCCTGGCACGCAACCCTCCTCCGCCAAGGCTACGGCGGGTAAAGACACTGCGATCCTCAAACTTTTTGAAAAACCCACCGATATCAAGTGGGTCAAGTATTTCAAAGGCCGTTTGGACGATGCCTCGGTCGTGGACATCGCGCTCGGCTTCGACGGGCGTTTTTGTCGCGGTTACCTCACCTACGCCCAGAGCCGCATCCGTTTCCAGCTATCTGGTCAGCTGGATACTGCGGGATTTGTGCTGGAGGAGCGCGACATGGCCCGGGGTGTTACCGGGCGACTGGTCGGTACCTACCAAAATCGACATATTGAAGCGGATTGGGTCAATGCCGACAACTCTATTGGAAGCCGTTTGGAGGCTGAAGAAGTATCTCATGGTCAGGCACTTACACTCAATTGTTCCGACAACAAATGGAGCAGTCGCTACATCACACGCTTCAATGGCGCACGCTGCGATATGGTGCTGGTACGCTCGCACAATGGCGCGCTCGATGGTTTTTTATGGGTTGAATCCGATGGCCGTACCTACCGGCTCAAAGGCGATCTGAAAAATGACGGAACCTACGAAATGGAGGTACTCGGCTCCGGCGACCGGCTGGCTGCCTTGTTGAGTGGTACCCTCCGGGCTGGTCAGAATACAGATTGTAACTGGGTGGGCAGCGGCGAGCGGCGTACGTTTAAATTTCTGCTCAAAGATCATTTTTTGCTCGGCTGCTACGAATATGCAGACTATGCCTCAAGTTACGATGTGTTGTATCCCCGTACGCCTTGCGCCCATTGTAATACCCAACTGGATGCGCAGGTGAACCAGTGGGTGGAAAAGTGTAAAACGGCTTTTGCTGCGAAAAAAATTCCGCTTTCACCGGCCAATCGCGGCAGCCTTCGGGCCAGCGCATGGCCTGAAATAGCCTGCTGGACGGACAATGTTTTTGCGGGTTATGTCACCTTTTCTGATACCTGGTCGGATCAGGCGCAGGGAATTTCATTCAACTACGACCTGCGCACGAATAAGGAATTTACCTTTGACGATCTTTTCAACAAAGGCTTCAATGCCCAAAAATTCCTGACCGACTGGGCGAATCGAGAAATGCCCAAACTCCCCTCCTTTGCCAGCGACCCAAAATACCGGGAATGGCTCACCAAAGAAGGGTTTCCACTCTTTGCACTCCGTCGTGAAGGCCTGGAGATCAGCACCTTATTCCATCCGCAATATGGTCGGCAGACCTTGCTCGTACCCTATTCCGGACTCAAAACCTATCTAAAAAAAGACAGCCCTGCTGCGGAATTTGTGAAGTAATATGGAAGACTGGCAACTAGATTTTGAATGGCTGCGCACGCAGCACCTCGTGCAGAATACGATGAAACGCGAGACATTGCCCGACCTGAACACGGTGTTATTTCTCGTGGGTATACAGGAATTGGGACGGTGGAAACGCTCATTCTCCAAAGAAGAGAAACAAGACCTGATGCACATTGCGGTGTGCCGCTTATTGAGTCAGGAAGGTTTTTTTGAATTTGTCGGTCGAGACGAAGATGGCTGGCCGCATTATCGGCAGGCCTTGGAAATGCCGCCGAGGGACATCACGGAGCAGGAAAAACTCCTTAAAATTAACGCGATACGTTATTTTCAGGAGTGGGAGCAAGAAGAGTAGTTTTTAGTACCTTCGCTCAATGCACACGCACAGCCTTTTTGAACTCAACGAGCACATCCGCCGGGTGCTGGCGCTCAATTTTCAACAGCCGGTTTGGATCGTGGCTGAAATAGCACAGGTAGGCGAATCCCGTGGACATCGCTACCTCGATCTGGTACAAAAAGGCGAAACAGGCGATGTGGTGGCACAGGCGCAGGCTGCGCTTTGGGCCGCAGAATTCCGACAGATCAATGCCCGGTTCCCTTTGGGACTTACCGCCTTGCTCCGGGAAGGATTGGAACTGCGGATGCAGGTCCGTCCGGAGTTTCATGAGCGTTACGGCTTTAAACTTCACATAACGGACATTGACCCGGCGCACACTTTCGGCCAACTGGATCTGATGCGCCGGCAAACCATCCAGAGCCTTCGCGAACAAGGACTATTTGACCTGAACCGCACGCTGCCGCTGCCGCTGGTGTTGCAGCGTATTGCCGTGATCAGCAGCGAAACAGCTGCCGGTTTGCAGGATTTTCGGGAGCATTTGGAAGGAAACTCTTTCGGATATTCCTTTGATTGTCAATATTTTACCGCAGCGGTACAGGGTAAAAACGCAGAGGCTGAAATAATAGAAGCCCTGGAAAAAATTGGCCGGACACCGGATAATTTTGACTGTGTCGTGATCGTCCGCGGAGGTGGCGCCCGTCTCGATCTGATGGCTTTTGATGGCTTGCTGCTTTGCCTGATGGCGGCTAAAACACCCCTGCCACTTGTGGTGGGCATCGGCCATGATGTAGATCAATCCGTGCTCGACCTTGTTGCGCATACTTCGCTCAAAACCCCCACCGCAGTGGCTGATTTTCTGGTGCAACACAACCTGGTTTTTGAAGGGAATGTGCTTGAAGTGGCAGAAAGCATGGAGAGCATCGCTCAAAATATCCTGCAGATCAAATATCTGGAACTTGAACGGGCTGAATCGGGCGCTCACTTTGCAGCCAGGGCGCAAACCCAGGACGCTGCCCGGCACCTCGATTTTGCCGCAGAAAAACTTCCTGCTTTGGCTTTCCAAACCCTGCGCGACCATTTCCGTGAATTGGAAAAAATGGAGGCTATTTATCTGAATTTACACCCGGAAAACGTATTGCAACGGGGTTTCAGCATCACTTTAAAAAATGGCAAAGTCGTTTCTTCAGCTTCCCTGGTCAAATCTGGCGATGAATTGGAAACGCGCTTAAGGGAAGGAGTCGTAAAATCGAAGGTGGCCTAGATGTCCCTGCCTGGTAAATTTAAGCGACTTAAGCACGAGTTGGTCGCCTGAAGTACACAATTATTTGCCAGAATATTCGACATTTGCCAGCCGCTTCGCCAATGTGTATTAATCCTGGAAAAACAACTTTCCCGGGTGTTCGTTTGTACCTAAGATCCTCAAAAGCCAGAACCTGTGACGATGAAATATTACTCCGCCTTTGCCGCCCTGTTCTTCTATTTGGGTCTTAACGTTATTGCAGCTCAATCGGTTGCCGAAATGGAAGCTAAATTCAAGCGTTCAACATCGAAGAACGACCGGATGAATTTAGCTTACCAAATTGCTGAAAAATCAATTGCCGTCAATGCAAGAAAAGCCTCTGACTATGCCATGAAGGCCAATCTATTGGCGGTTGAAGTTGGGGACAAACGTAAGGAAGCTGATGCTGCCGTTTTGGCGGCCGATGCCGAGTTTCGCCTTCGGAATTACAAGGAGGCTTCGGGCCGCTTCAACCGTGCCTGGAACACCGCCCGAAACTATGGTTTCCGGGATCTGGTGTTGACCAGTGCAGAAAAGTTGCAAGACATCGCCATGAAACAGAATGACTTGCGCGAAGCGCTCAAGTGGAGCAGCGAGACCGTAAAATACCTCAAAGAATCTGGTGGCGGCACCCGGGGTGGTGGTGAATCACTGCGAAGACTTGAAAATCAACTGGCCGCTGCAGAAGCTGACAATCGGTCCTTGCGTGAACAATTGGCCGCTGCTACTGGACAAACCCAGCTCTTGGAAAATACGTACCAGAGCCAGCTCAAAGAGGTGGAACAAAAGACCCAGAACGTCCTCACAGAAAAAGATGTTGCCCTGAGCCAGGCCTCCCAGAATGTCCTCCGCGCCGATTCTGCGGTTCGTGTCAACTCGCTCAGGCTTAAAAATCTGACAGAGTCGCAGATGATCGATTCTATCGTGAAAGCACAGCAGGAGCGCGAACTTCAAGTCAATAAAACCCGGCTTGCTGAAGCGGAATTGTTTCGCGAACAGAGCGAAAACATCCGAAACATACTTGCCCTGATCGTAGTTTTTGTGCTTTTCCTTGCCCTGATAACCTATGCGCGGTTCCGGGCTAAAAAGCGCACAGCCAACGAATTATCGCAGAAAAACGCCCTCATCGAAGAAGAACAAAGACGTTCCGATACCCTTTTGCTCAACATCCTGCCGCCAGCCATTGCACAGGAATTGAAAGCGCGCAACAAGGTGGCCGCCCGCAAGTACGATCAGGCTACGGTGATGTTTGTGGATTTCAAGGGATTTACCAATGTGTCCGAAAGGCTCAGCCCGGAACGTTTGGTAGAAGAACTTGACCTCTGCTTTTCCAATTTCGACAATATTATCAGCAAATACAAGATCGAAAAGATCAAAACCGTTGGTGATGCCTATATATGTGCAAGCGGTCTCTCCGACATGAACGCCAGTCCTTCCGACATGGTGAAAGCTGCCCTCGAAATCCAGGATTTCCTACTTGGCCTTAAAGCCGAGCGTTTGAGCCAAGGCTTACCGCATTTCGATGCCCGTGTGGGCATTCATACAGGACCCGTTGTGGCCGGTGTGGTGGGCGCCAAAAAATTTGCTTACGACATCTGGGGCGATACCGTGAACACAGCCGCGCGACTTGAAGAACAATGTGAACCTGGCCGTGTCAACGTCAGTGAAGATGCCTACTGGCTCGCCAAGTACGAATTCGAGTGGCAGCACCGGGGCAAGATCGCCGCCAAGAATAAGGGTATGATGGATATGTATTACGTCACAGGGATCAAGCAGTTTTAGTTGGTGATTGGTGGATTGGTCTTTAAATGTTTTAGAGAAATGCCTGATGCGACTTTACGGATTAATCGGTTGGCCGCTTGGCCATTCATTTTCTAAGCAATATTTCAGCGAAAAATTTGAGCGCGAAGGCATCCGGAATGCCCGATACGATCAATTCCCTTTGGAAAAGATCGCCGATTTGCCTGCTTTAATGGCGCAAAATCCCGAAATTCTTGGCCTCAACGTTACCATACCGTACAAAGAATCCGTGATTCCATTTTTGCATGATCTGGATGATACCGCCCGCACGGTAGGTGCCGTGAATTGCATTAAAGTTATTGACAATCAACAACTTGTTGGATACAATTCTGACGTGGTCGGTTTTGAAAAATCACTGGTTCGATGGCTTAAGGACGAAGATCTCAGGAGCCTGGAAGGGTTAATTCTTGGAACTGGCGGCGCATCGAAGGCCGTGGCTTATGTCCTGAAAAAACTTGGCATCCCTTTCAAATTCGTGTCCCGCAATCCAAAGGCTGAAAACGAGATCAACTACAAAGAGCTCGAGCACTGGGGGAAACATTCCCAGACCTCCACCCTATTAATCAACGCCACCCCAATCGGAACTTTCCCACGGATAGCTGAAATGCCGCCTGTGCCACCGGATTTTTTTATATCAGGGATGTTTGTATACGATTTGATCTACAATCCCGCCGAAACGCTACTTTTGCGCGAAGCCAAATCCCGAGGCTGCACGGTGAAAAACGGTTTGGAAATGTTGGAACTTCAAGCCGAGGCTGCGTGGGAGATTTGGCAAAAACCAGACTACTGGACATGCACCCTAAAAAATTGAAAATCATGCATTTGCTGAATTGAGTCTAACATCCAATGTCAAAATGTCCAGATAGTCTGAGCAATGACTTAATGACCAATGACCTTTCCTTATGACCACCATAGATTTTTCAAATACTGAAATTGCATTTGCCCACCTTTCGGACAAAGAACTGAAGAAAACCGCCTGGCTGTTCAATTTGATGCATAAACCCTGGCTCGTAAAGTACGGTTCCAGCCTGGCGCTTTGGGCGGTAGAAAACAGCATTCCACTCGCTGAATGGGCCGTTAAACAAACTGTGTTTTCACAATTCGTGGGTGGAACAACGTTGCTGGACAGTCAACCCAGCATCGAAAAACTCGCTGAATACAATACCCTCACGATCCTCGACTACGGCGCTGAAGCAAAGGAAACGGAACTCGACTTCAATCACACGATGAACGAGAACCTCCGGGCCATTGATTTTGCGGCACGTTCCGTAAAGAGCATCCCGGTGATCAGTACGAAAGTGACGGGCTTGATTCGCTTCGGATTGTTGGAGCGCATTCAATCCGCTGAAACGCTCAACCGCGAGGAAGTGAGCGAATACCGCAATGCACTCAAACGCCTGGATGCCATTTGCTACCATGCTTCCAAAAAGAATGTGTCCATCTTTATTGACGCGGAGGAAAGCTGGATCCAGGATTCCATTGATCACCTGGTTTGGCTGATGATGCGCCGCTACAACAAGCAACGCGTGGTGGTCTACAACACATTTCAGTATTACCGGCACGACCGCCTGAACTTCCTTACCGAGAGCTACGACCGGGCCCAAAAAGAGGGCTTTATGCTGGGCGCTAAACTCGTACGCGGCGCCTACATGGAGAAAGAACGCGCTCGCGCTCAGGAACTTAACTACCCAGACCCTATCAACCCCGACAAGGATACAACGGACGATTTTTACAATACAGCGTTGCGTTTTTGTATTGACCACATCGATACAATGGCCGTTTGCAACGCCAGTCACAATGCCGAAAGCGCTATGTTGCAAGTCGAGTTGATGGACAAGAAAGGCATCCCGCACGATCACCCGCACACGCTTTTCAGCCAACTTTATGGCATGAGCGACAATGTGACGTTCAATCTTGCAAAAGCAGGGTTCCGCGTGGCGAAATACCTTCCTTATGGCCAGGTAAAAGAGGTGATCCCGTATCTTATTCGTCGGGCGCAAGAGAATACTTCTGTGACGGGAGATGCGGGGCGGGAGTTGAAATTGGTGCGGGAGGAGGAAAAGAGACGGGGGATTTGATTGGATTCACCGCCCCAAATGCACCAGCAACACACTAACATCCGCCGGATTCACCCCTGAAATACGGCTCGCCTGACCAATGGTGCGCGGGCGAGTGTGCGCCAGTTTTTGCCGGGCCTCTATGCTCAATCCATGGATGCTGGCATAATCAAAGTCTGCATTCAATTGCAGGTCTTCGAGCCTGGTCATCCGCGACACCATTTCTTCTTCTTTCTTAATATAGCCATCGTATTTGATGTTGATCTCGGCCATTTCCACAAATTCCGGCTCGTAGGCGCTCAAAAAACGGGCGAGTTCCGGCAATACTTTTGCCATACCGGGAATATCGACTTGCGGGCGGAGGAGGATGTTGTGCAATTTCGTTTTTTGTCCAATCAGCGCAGAATCAACACTTTGCAGGTATGCATTCAATTCGTCCGGGTTGACCGATGCGTTCCGGAAGAAAGCGTCGATCTCAGCCACCGCCCGGTTTTTTGCCTGGACACGCTCCATGCGGGGGGCCGCACCCTGCAGGCCAAGTCGATGCGCGATGGGCGTGAGTCGCAGGTCGGCATTGTCCTGCCGAAGCAAGATCCGGTACTCTGCACGACTTGTGAACATCCTATAGGGCTCTTCCGTGCCCTTGTTCACCAGATCGTCAATCAGCACGCCGATATAGGCTTCGGAGCGTTTGAGCACAAGCGGGGCCTCGTTTTTTACAGACAGCGCAGCGTTCAGGCCAGCCATAAGTCCCTGACAAGCGGCTTCCTCGTAACCTGTGGTGCCATTGATCTGTCCGGCAAAAAAGAGGTTTTTCACCAGGTTTGTCTCGAGGGTAGTTTGCAGCTGGGTAGGCGGGAAGTAATCGTATTCAATGGCATAACCCGGGCGGAACATCTTGGCGTTTTCCAGCCCCGGAACCAGCCTAAGTGCCTTATATTGAACATCTTCCGGCAGCGAGCTGGAAAAACCATTGATGTAGATCTCCACCGTGTCGCGGCCTTCCGGCTCGACAAAAAGTTGGTGACGGTCCTTGTCGCTGAAGCGGTCGATCTTGTCTTCGATGCTGGGGCAATAGCGCGGCCCAATGCCCTGAATACGCCCGTTGAACATCGGAGATTTGTCAAAACCCGTGCGCAGCGTATCGTGTACTTTCTGATTGGTGTACGTACTCCAGCAGCAGAGTTGGTTTTTCAGGGGTGGCGTGTCGGTGTACGAAAATTTGCCCGGTGGATTATCCCCATCCTGAATTTCCATTTTGGAATAATCGAGGCTGCGCCCGTCCAGGCGCGGGGGCGTTCCGGTCTTCATTCGACCAGCTTCGAAGCCCAGTCCTACCAGTTGTTCGGTGATGCCACGCGCCGCGCTTTCGCCAGCCCGGCCACCGCCGAATTGTTTTTCTCCAATGTGGATAATGCCGTTCAAAAAGGTGCCATTGGTCAGTACAACGGTCTCACTTTCAATCTCTAAGCCCATGCTGGTGCGTACGCCGCATGCCCGTCCGTCTTTAATGAGCAATCCGCCGACCATCTCCTGCCAGAAGTCAATATTCGGGTGTGCTTCGAGCATTTGCCGCCATTTGATCGCAAACTGCATGCGATCACTTTGCGCCCTTGGACTCCACATGGCGGGGCCTTTGGAGCGGTTGAGCATCCGGAATTGCACGGCGGTATGGTCGGTGATGATCCCGGAATAGCCACACAGTGCATCCACTTCGCGCACGATCTGGCCCTTGGCTACGCCGCCCATAGCAGGGTTGCAACTCATCTGTCCGATGGTCTGCATATTCATGGTGGCCAGCAGGACTTTACAGCCCAGATTGGCGGCAGCTACGGCAGCCTCGCAACCTGCATGGCCCGCGCCCACTACTATCACGTCGTATTTTGGAAACATTTTTTGCTGAAAAAGAGTGCAAAGGTACGGTAAGTGAATGGTGTTGGCAAAGGGGGGTTACGACCGAAATCAATAAGGACGACAGAGGACAAACCCAAGCACTTACTGAGTGGCACGTCATTATTGTGGCGAGGTCTGGCAGATCTTGCAGAGACGTACCTACGCAATGGGACAATGATTGTGCTTGTGCCGGTACAATACTCCTTTAAGTAATTCACTTTCAAACCATTGATACTTGGATACTTGCAGAATCGGGTTTTCCTTTAATTTTGCCTTTACCTTCAAAAAGTGTATATTTACGCGTTAGCTGTAATTTTTATGAGACATCACATCCTAATAGCATTTATTAGCCTTATTCTGGAATTATCAGCATCTGGACAAGCCAAGCCTAATTGCTTTGAGATAAAGTATCTTGACTTTTTCGGCGTTGAAAAAATGGACACATTAAAATGGCCTGCATCAGAGCTTGACCAACTGTTGCTGACAGACTTCACAAAAGACGTAGAAAGAAGAACAAATTTCCTTATCCCTTTTATTCTTCTACAGCTGAAAGATTACTACCCCACTTGTTCAAAACAAGTTGACACCTCAACATATAGAAAGTTAACGCAGCTTTATTCTGAAATTAGACAGCAGGATTTTTCAAAATTAAGTGGACAATCAATTTCAGCACAGCTCGAGTTTATCAAAGAAGATTTTTATGAGCAAGTTCAAAATGACTCATTGTTACCTTTTATGAGTTATACTTTTGACGATGGCCCTTTTTATGGACAGCTTTCTAAATATATTCCAAATTATAAAAAGGGGCAGTCCTATAAAATGGACTTTGGATCATTGTTCATAACAAAATATTCAGGTAAGGTTTTCATTACTGTTCTTAGTAATCAAGGAAATCATTTGTGGACAAGAATAATGACAGGTAATTCTAATCGCCTTTTACCTGAGATAAGTTTTTCTGAAAATGACATTTCAAAAACATCATTGGGTTATCAACTCCGTATGTTTTCAGATGGTGAAGTATTAAATTTATATTTGAAAAGCAATGGCGAATTCAGATATTATTTTCATTCCTGGTGACAAAACTTCTGCCAACAAAAATATTGCTGAAAGTGAGGCTGGACGAAGGAGGAAGACCATGCGGGGGAAATAGACAGAATATTAAAAACAGAATTGTTTTTTAAAAAGTTAGAAATGCAAGCAAAAAAAAATTTATTTAACGAACTAAGCAAGGTATAAAAATGGGGTTTTTTAGCAAGTTATTTGGACAAAAAACAGTTAGTAATCCTGGGGACAAATTTATAACAACCGTAACTGACAAATATGTTAGAGTTGAACACCCAACAAGGAAACCTGAGGAAATTCAATGGAAAAATATTAAAGAAATTAGACTGGTTAATACAGACAAAGGACCATTCGCTCCTGATATTTGGCTAATACTAATTGGAGAGAATGATGGATGTTCAATACCACACGGTAATAAAGGTTACGAACAAGTTTATGATATTGTTTCCAAATATGACAGCTTTGACTTCGAGAATGTGATTAAGTCAATGTCATCAATAAACAACGAACAATTTTTATTATGGACGAGAAAATAAAAACCACATCTTACATCGGTTTTCAGCTCCGCGTGGTCTTCTTCTTGCTCTCCAGAAAATTCCAAACCCAACGCAGCGCCTGGTCTTTTGACCTACGGCATGTACACAAATATAGTTGATAATCAATTTATTATCGAAATTTTTTGTTGAGAACTTGGGCAATCAATCTTTGGCTGAGTTGTCTTCCTGACGGGATCTGTCCGCATCAAGTGCGCTTTGACCGAGTATTGGCCCTTTTGAGTGCTCGGTAGAGCATGTGCTCGTGCAAAGCGCACTTGATGCGGACAGATCCCGTCAGGAAGAC
>JAUSMG010000360.1 GCA_030645295.1 Saprospiraceae bacterium
AGAATTCCGGACAACGAAATTCCACCTTGGTTACGTCAGTCTGTTTTAATGAAGCGATGAAGTGATGAAGTGATGGGTGATGAAGCGATAAGGGGATGACGTGGTGTGAATCACTTGTACCTTGGCACTTGAAAATCTGAAACTCCTTACATTTTTGGCAATTCATTGCAAACTGGCACGTTTGCGCTTGCACATTTCACCTAAAGCAGGAACTTCCCCGCATGAAAAAACTACTTACTTACGCACTGTTGTTTTTTTTGGCAACCCAGGCATTTGCCCAAGACCCTATTTTTTCACAGTTTTATGCCATGCCTTTGCAGATCAACCCTGCATTTGCAGGCAGTGCCCTTGCACCGCGGGCCGGTTTGGCATATCGGAATCAGTGGACAGGATTCCAGAGCGCTTACCGTACTTACGCTGCATATTACGAGCAAAGTTTCGATCGCCTCAACAGCGGTATCGGTTTTCATTTGGAGGGCGATAATGCGGGCGACGGGATCTTCAAAACCAACAGATTTTCAGGTGCTTATGCTTACCGGCTGAAAGTGAATGACTTTATTGCGCTCAAACTGGGCCTTGAACTGGGCGTTCATCAGGTCAATCTTAATTGGGACAAACTTTTATTCCCCGACCAACTGGATGCGGTCAATGGCATTTCTTACAATACAGAAGAGATCCGCCCGGATATGACGAGCCGAACCGACCTTGATATTTCCAGCGGGCTGCTGCTTTTGAGCGAAAAATTCTATCTTGGAGTGGGCCTAAAACACCTCAATACGCCCAGTCAGAGCATTCTTCGCCTGAAAAACAATCTGGTGCCAGGCCTTCCCATTCGGTATACTTTTCATGGCGGCACAGAGTTGATTGTTAAAAAGGGCAATAAAAGGCAAGAGGCCTCGTTTGTCTCCCCTAATTTCCTGTTTGTAGCGCAGGGTCCGTACAAACAACTGAATGTGGGTGCTTATGCGAGTTTGGGGCCCGTTTTTGCGGGGACTTGGTTTAGGCATACTTTTCGCAATTCCGACGCGGTAATCCTGCTGGTCGGATTCAGAGAAGGCCCTTTTAAGATCGGAATTAGCTACGATGCCACCGTTTCCGGGTTGGCAAATAATGCAGGAGGGACTTTTGAATTGACCCTGGGACTCCTCTTTAGGAACAAAAAACGGCCAGATATCAATGATTGCACCAGGATGTTTCAATGATTTTCGCTTTTTGGTTAAAATTAGCTGGAACACACCCACCGAGAAATTTACTTTTTCTACATTTGCCACTCATTTTTTTTCAAAACCTGTATTTTAATACAATGAAGAAAACACTAATTCACGGGTTGAACTTTGCCCTACTGGTGTTCGTTCTAGCCAGCTGCGGAAAAAAATCCGAAGGCTCCTCCACCACAGGCTGGAAGTACAACGACCAGAAATGGGGCGGATTTGAAAAGACCGATTACGAAGGCCAGGCTACGGGCCCTAACCTCGTGCTAATTGAAGGCGGTACCTACGTTATGGGTAAAGTACAGCAAGATGTTACCTACGAATGGAACAACATTGAGCGCCGCGTAACTGTAGGGTCGTTTTATATTGACGAGACCGAAGTGCGCAACATTGACTACCAGGAATATTTGTATTGGGTAAAGCGGGTATATGGGGAAACCTATCCCGAAGTGTGGAAACGCGCGCTCCCTGACACACTTGTTTGGCGCGAAGAACTCGCTTACAACGAGCCAATGGTAGAAAATTACTTTCGTACGCCTGACTACTACGACTACCCAATGGTAGGTGTTAGCTGGCTTCAGGCCACCGATTTCTGCAAATGGCGTACGGACCGCGTAAATGAGATGATTCTCATCAAGCGTGGTATCATTGAGCCTACTCCTGACCAGAAAGACGACAACAACTTTAACACGGAATCTTACCTCGTTGGCCAGTATCAGCCTTCTCCGCGCAAGTTGCTGAAAGACCAGCGTACCGGTGGTGAGCGTCAAGTACGCATCGAAGATGGCATCTTACTTCCTGATTACCGTCTTCCTACGGAAGCAGAATGGGAATATGCTGCTCTCGGTCTTGTTGGCAACCAGGCCACTACCAAAGATGAGCTTATCACAGATCGTCGAATCTATCCTTGGAACGGTAACACGGTTCGCTATCAGAAGCGCAACAAAAACCAAGGCAAAATGCTCGCCAACTTCAAACGTGGCGGTGGTGACTATGGTGGTATGGCAGGAGCTTTGAACGACAAAGCTTTCTTCCCAGCAGAAGTTCTTTCTGGTTGGCCCAACGATCACGGTCTTTACAACATGGCCGGCAACGTGAACGAATGGACGTTTGACCTTTACCGTCCGCTTACGGCTTCTGACCTGGAAGATACAGAGAACCAGGAACTGAACCCTTATCGCGGTAACGTCTTTACAACCAAGAAGCTTGATCCTGAAACGGGCGCGCCCGTTCAGAAAGATAGCCTTGGGCATTTGGTGTATGAGCTGATGGACACTACGACCACAGCGCTTCGCGACAACTACAAACGTCCTGAAGCCTATAACTTCCTTGACGGTGACAAAGAGTCGAACGTTGAATACCGCTACGGTATCAGCACGCTCATCAGCGATAAGGCTCGTGTTATTAAAGGTGGTTCTTGGGCTGACCGTGCCTTCTGGCTTTCGCCAGGAACCCGTCGTTTCCTTGAAGAAGACAAAGCCAGCAGAACCGTTGGGTTCCGTTGTGCTATGGTCCGTAAAGGTGCAGTGACTGGCAATGGCGACAAAGATGGTCACCATTTCAAAGGAAAGCGCAAGAAGCACAACCGTCGCTACGATTGATTTCGCAGCAAGATATTTTGTACAAAAAACGGGGACGCGAATTTCGCGTCCCCGTTTTTTATTGGACGAAATACCATGGAAAAATCGAACGCCTCCTCGCAAAACTATTGGCTTCGCTCAGGGCTGCTTTCGCTTTCGGAGAAAGTGGCAGCCATGACATTCAATCTCGGCACAGCCATGCTGTTGCTGCGGCTTTTGACCAAAGAGGAGTTCGCGACCTGGGGAATTTTTGTGCTGTTGACCTATTTTGTAGAAATGGGGCGAAGCGGCCTTTTACAAAATGGAATGGTGCGTGCTTTGGCGACCAGGAAGGATGACAGAACGGAGCAGGCCAACATCATTACAGCAGCGTTCTTGCTCAACATTGCTTACTCCGTTTTTTCTAACCTGATCATTTGGTTTTGTGCCGATTGGATCTGCCTGCAATACCAGGTCCCGCTTTTGGCCGACATGCTTCCCATTTACTTCCTGACCAATTTTTTAATGGCGTTTTGTACGCACAGTAATTTCGTGCAGCAGGCTAATTTTGAATTTCGGGGCTTATTCTGGACCTCAGTATTTTATCGGGGCGTTCCCTTTGTCTGGGTATTTTGGTGCTGGGTTGCGGGCGATACGGTAGTACTTTGGCAAATTAGCTGGACTGTTTTTGCAGGTGTTGCATTGGCTGCATTGGTCGCCTGGTGGTATGCGCGGACATTTTTGTTTCTGTCTAAAAAGCTTGATCTTAAATGGCTTATGAACCTGGCGAGTTATGGTAAGTTTGTCCTTGGCACCAATCTCAGCACCATGTTTTACAAAAATATCGACAAACTTACCTTGGGCCAAATGCTCGGTCCAGCGGCCTTTGCAGTCTACGATGCAGCAGGACGGGTGACGCAATTGGTGGAAGCTCCGGCTTTTAGCATTGCTGCTGTGGTATTTCCAAAAAGTGCGGAGAAAATGGCCTTGGACGGCCCTTCCGGGGTGAAAAATCTGTATGAACGCAGTGTTGGAGCCACGCTGGCCGTGATATTACCCTTTGTTGTTTTCGTGCTTGTATTCGCAGAACCGATCATCCAGATATTTGCCGGTAGCCAGTATCTGGAATCTGCCAATGTGCTGAGGCTGACGGCTTTCTTCGGACTGTTTATGCCTTTTGCTGTGCAATTCGGAACAGTGTTGGATTCGACGGGAAAAGCAGCCGTAAACTTTGGATATACCTTTCTCACCGCCTTGATCAACCTGGGTTTGAGCTATCTTTTAATTCAAAGATTTGGCTTGTATGGTGCCGCATATGCCATACTCATTGGCTACACCCTGAGTTTTGGGCTGATGCAAAACTATTTACACAGGCAGTTCAGGATCAACGCATTAAAGGCTTTTATGCATGTGCCAGAATTCTACCGATTTAGTTGGGAATTGCTGAAAAAGCGGTTCTTGAAATAGAGGTCCTATTACTCCACCACCACTTTCCGCACAGCTGTTTTGCCCTCCTCATCACGGATCTCTACAAAATACAGCCCCTGCACTAACCCCGCCAGGTGCAGCGACGTTTCTGGCAAGGCCTCCATACCATTCGACACCATCTGACCCGCTGTGTTGCGAAGCGTCCACGACCATTCGCCGGCAGAAACCGTCTGCAGCCGGATATTCAGCAGATCATGGGCCGGATTGGGAGAAATTTGTATATCAAGTTGGCTATCAGGGGAATTTGTGCCGACGGATACTGTACCAAGTTTCAGCATATAAAGGCCATTTTGCATATCCCCGGCTATAATATTGCCGGAAGGAAGCCAGGGGTAGTTGCCCCAGTTGCCAAAATAGCCGGTATACGTGGCGTTTTCAGGGTGCGTGTCATATTGAGCCAGCAATACTGGCTGCGTAGGGTTGCTGATGTCGTAAGCGATCAAACCGTCTTCGTATTGTGAGTTGAAAAGGATATTGTCGCGGATATACACATTGTGCGCTATGGCAGTTTTGTCCGCAGCATCTACCGAAAATTTATCCAGAAACGAACCTGCAATTTCGATCTCCCCCAGCGCAAGATTTTGTAAATCAACAATTTGTACGGGCCGACCTGCCGGGATCTCTTCGGTATAGTAGGCGTGTGTTCCAGCCGTATTTAACCAGGAGTTGTGGTTGTAGCCTCCTGTACTGATTTCAGCGAGCAACACGGGATTGAGCGGATCTTTCATGTCGTAGATATAATAGCCTTCATTGCCCGAAGAGGCATAAATGGTATCATTTCGCACATAGGAATCATGCAGCCCGCCGCCCTGGAATATTGCGTGGGTAATGAAGGTTGGCAGATCAGGGTTTTGGCTCACATCGAGCACGATAATGCCCTGTGTGGCATCGCCGCCATTTAAGTAAATGCGTCCTGAAACGGTATCCAGCGTAATGGTATGGGCCTTATCGAACAATTGGTTGCTCCAATACGTGCGCACAATGGTGTCTTCAGCATGACTGAGGTCAAAAATCATAAGACCTTCTGTGGTAGCATCTGACACCGCATAAATGCGGTTTTTGTAGGACTTAAATTCACGCCAGACCGTGGTGTAGGTGCCTTCATATTTTCCGACCAATTTAGGCGTGGTCGGCTCTGTCACGTCAAAGAAGAGCACGTGTCTTGCGCCTCCGAGCACGGCGTATTCGTGTCCGTTGACGGCCAAGCCCCAACAACCGCTGTACTGGAGATTGAGATTGCCCGGTGAAGCAATAGGCAGCGCATCGTCGTCCCAATGGCTTAAAAACGTGAACGCCTGATTGGATTGAGCTTGGCAAACATTCAAAGAAAACCCAGTAATTATTAGTGCTAAAAGCAGTTTTTTCATGTAATTTTTTTTTAATCCACAAAGGTATAGAAGGTGAAGCACCCTTATGCGAATCATTGGTAGGATGTCGCCCAAGGGCGAAGAAAAACAAGTGCGTATCTTGCCCCCAACAAACTGCTCCAATGAAAAAGATAGACATGCACACCCACCTCTTGCCCGAGCGGCTGCCCAATTTCGCAGAGAAATTCGGCTATGGGGAATTCATACACCTGGAACACCACATTCCCGGCTTTGCCCGAATGATGAAAGGTGACACCTTTTTCCGCGAGATCGCGTCGAATTGCTGGGACCCGCAGGTTCGCATCGGTGAGTATGCGCATTTCCGCACCCCCGTGCAAGTGGTTTGCACCATCCCCGTCATGTTCAGTTATTGGGCAAAACCAGAGGATTGCCTTGAGCTTTCCAGATATTTAAACGACCATTTGGCGGGTGTGGTGGACGATTTTCCGGAACACTACATTGCCCTTGGTACGATCCCGATGCAGGATACTGACCTGGCGATCAAGGAATTGGAGCGTCTGCACGGCCTTGGGTTCCCGGGTGTTCAGATCGGCTCCAATGTAAATCAAAAAAACCTGAGCGAAGTACAGTTCTTTCCCATTTTTGAGGCATGTCAGCGGCTCAACATGGCTGTTTTCGTGCATCCCTGGGAAATGATGGGCGAGGCTGAAATGCGTAAATACTGGCTTCCCTGGCTCGTTGGGATGCCTGCGGAGACAAGCCGTGCCGCCTGTTCGCTTATTTTTGGAGGGGTGCTGGAGCGGCTGCCCAAATTGAGGGTGTGCCTGGCACATTCGGGCGGCTCGTTTGTGCCTACCATCGGGCGCATCGAGCACGGCTTCAATTGCAGACCAGATCTGGTGGCAGTAGATAATCCTGTCTCACCGCGTGATTATCTGCGGCGCTTCTGGTACGACTCGGCTACCCATGATGCCCAGCTGCTCCGCTATATTATGGAAGTGGTGGGGGATGAAAAAATTTGCCTGGGCACGGATTATCCTTTTCCGTTGGGTGATCTGGAAATCGGGAAATTTATTGAAGAAATGGGTTTACCCGGGAAGACCCTGGAGCGCGTGTTCTATAAAAACACGCTGGAGTGGCTTTATGGGGAAAAAGAATTCTGATTTTATTTCCGCAAGACTTCAACCAAACGCTGGATCTCCTCCTCTGTGTTGTAATAATGGGGCGACACCCGTAAAGCCCATTCTACCCCTTTTCTGGAAAAATCAATCTGCGCGGCCACGCGTGAAGAGATGCGGCAATTGATGTTTGCGGTCTGAAGTTTTTCCATCAAAGTCTTTGATTCCCAATGATCTGCATGGGCGGTGACAATGCCGCACAAATGCGTGCCCTGATCCAAAACCCGAACTCCGGGAAGTTCCGAGAGTAGTTGTCGGGCAAATCCTGCAAGATGCCTGATGCGGTTTTCTGCAAAATCAAGGCCGACTTCCTGAGCATAATCCACCGCGGCTTTGCTGCCGAGCAGGAGTGCGATGGGCATTTCCCAAAATTCAAAACGCCGCGCGGTAGGAGCGGTTTGGTACACATCCGCAGCGGTCCAATCAGCGCTGCGCATATCGGGCAGGAGCAATTCCAATCCCGCCTCCAGCACCCGGTCGGAGGCAAATAAAAAGCCTGCACCACGGGGTCCGCGCATGTATTTGCGCATTGTGGCGGAGAGGAAATCGCAGCCAATACGCTCCATGTTCAGGTCCATTTGCCCTGCGGATTGACAGGCATCCACGAGGTACCAGATTCCTTGTTCGCGGCAAATTTTGCCAATAGCTTCTACGGGTTGCACAAGGCCGCTGTTGGTCGGCACATGGGTTACCGCAGCCAGAACAGGGTGGTGTTGGCGCAGCAAACGTTCAAAATCATCTACATCCACGCCGCCACCAGAAAGATCGCGTGCACGGATTAACCGGACACCGAGGTGTTTTTTAAGGGAGAGGAACGCGATCTGATTGGAGGAGTAATCATTCTCCGTGGTCAGGATCACATTTCCTGTGCGCCAGGGGATGGCGCTGAGGGCTTTGGCATACGCATCGGTTGCGCTGGACGCAAAAGCGATATTGCGGGATTCCGCATGCAGCAATCGCGCTACGGATTTATAAAATCCAGCCACTTCGCCAGCCATGGCATCCGCCGCTTCGTAGCCGCCCATTTGGGATTCAAGTTCAAGATGGGCGTGTATGGCAGCCAGCACGGGAGCGGGTTGGAGGCTTGCTCCGGCGTTGTTGAGGTGGATCTTTTGGGCGCATGCCGGGGTGTCGGCTCGGAGTTGTTCGATGGTGGGCATTGTCAGATAAAGGGATGATGGACCAGACTACTGGACATTTTGACATTGGACTTTGGATTTGCACGCTTTTAAAATCTCGTCGCGCTTATTGCATAGTATCCGCCATTCTTCCGGTTTTTGCTTTTGAAAGGCACGCGCCGCTCGTCCTTCCCACCAAAGCTTGGCGTGGTCCATAAAAACTTCTGCCAAATAGCCACAGATCACCAGCACAAGCAATGAAACCCAGGCCCACAGGCTACTTCTGAAAAGCCAAAAAGCCAACTCCCAGCCAGCCCACAATGCCAGTGGAAAAGTGAAAAGTCCGGCAAGCATCTTCACATTGCTGTCGTAGCCGGGGTAAAGTTTCAGGCGTTTGCAGAGCAGCCAGGGCAGATAACAAGGCAGGAACCAAAATCCGTAGCCCAGCAAAAAAAATGGCGCAAGCAGGAGGAGGGACACTGGACTTTGGACTTTAGACAGCCCGACATCGGTCAGATTTGCTTTTTGGAGCTCAGCGAAATAATCGGCGAATTGGGCTTTTAGGCCCTCATTTTGGATGTTTTTGCCCAGAAAATCTTTCAGGAAAAGATATTCTCCCTGATCATAAGCACCCCGGTGTTCGTTACGAACCAGGATCTCAGCCTGATCCACGAACGCATCGCCGGCCTCGCTGTGGGAGTCGAGCGTGAGTGCGCTGACCCTTGCCCGGATTCCTGCAGTAAAATCTTCAACGGCTTTTTCATGGTCTTGCAGATCGGCATTGGCCCATGGGCCGGGGTCGATGGGCGCGCCGTATTCCACCGTGGTCCGGCTGCGAAAAAGTCTGGGGGCATCGTAGCTGATGCCTACGGGGATGATTTTTACCCCAAGTTGCCAGTTGTTGCGACGCTCTGCACCAAAAGCAATTCGGGCAGTACCGGTCTTGAAAGGACGTACATATCGGTTCATCCAGCTCACGCCTTCGGCGGCAATGTAGAGCACGCCATTTTTTTCTAAATGCCGAAACGATGCTTCAAAAGCGGCATCGTTGTCCCGTGTTTCGCCTTTGGCTACGTCTTCTTTTCTTTTGACCGGGATGCAGAATAGTCGGTTGAGTATCCAGGCGCTCACTGGATTTTTAAACAGTCCGTAGTTGGCGAGGAAAAACATTTCCTGACGGATATTCAGGCCGGCATTGAGCGGGTCCATCAGGGTGCTTGGGTGATTGGATACCACAATGGCGGGCCCGTCAAAGCGCAAATGTTCGTGCCCCAGCACGAGTCGGCGGCGGTAAAAAACCAGGATTCCAGCCCAGGAAGTGAGGCGGAGCAAGGCATAGATCAGCCGCATGATGGGGTTTATGGGGGCGTTGCGGTAGGGCATTTTTTTGTGAGTAAGACCGCAAAGCAACGGGATTTTTTAGGTATTGGCAGTCACATACCTTTCCACAGCATCTCGCACCTTACTTTTTATCTGATTCCAAGTTGTTTTTTTTATTGGATCGGGATCTTTTTGAGTTTCAGCATCATCGAAATAAACCAAAGATCGGAGCAAGTGAAAAATATCTCGGGAACTGTATTTTTCTTTATAGAATTCAAGCATTTCCGCAAGACTGAATATTTCCAGTAGTTCCGCTATGTCCCAAAAGTCTTTTTTTACGCCCCGCCGTGCAATCGCACTCAATTTCATAGCAGCAATATCTTCAACAGAAACAAGACGAATCCCCTCTATCTCTTCAAGAGGGTTCAGAAGGGTATGGCAGCAGAACCATGTCTATTTTTACCTCATTGATGTAGAGGAAAAGCATGGTTTCACTTTGAGATGCTTGCAAGATATTGGGGAATTTAGCTTCTAAGAGATTATAGGTTTTCTCTGTGTCAAACGGTTCATTGGTAAACAAATCCAAATCAATACTCAATCAGTGGCCAAAGCGCAACGACAGATTCGTGCCACCCACGAGTCCGAACTGATTTAATTCTGGCATTTGCATCAAGGCTTTTAATAGGCCCAATGTGACTCCTGTGACTGTCGTCGTGTGTAACATTGAAAATAAGTAGGTTTCAACCCGAGGTAAAAGCACAAAAAATTGAGCACATCCTTTTTGAGGTAGGGTGATTTGACGATTTCTTTCTTGACGACCTCTTTGCCATAATATCGCATCACGGCTACAAAATCATCCCACAGACCATAATTCATTACTTTGTCAATGATGAAAAGACGG
>JAUSMG010000363.1 GCA_030645295.1 Saprospiraceae bacterium
TTATTTCCGATCCATCACATATCCCCGCCATCGTTCTATTACCGATTGCATGTCTTGTGGCAATTCAGACTCAAAACGAACGTGCTCTTTTGTAGTGGGGTGCTCAAATCCTAAAATCTTCGCATGGAGCGCCTGCCTAGGCAGCAAAGCCATGCACCCTTCCACAAACTGCCGGTATTTTGGGTACAGCGTACCTTTCAAAATCTTGTTGCCGCCGTACCTGATGTCGCCAAAAAGCGTGTGGCCAATCGACTTCAAATGGACGCGGATCTGGTGGGTGCGGCCCGTTTCCAAACGACATTCCACCAGCGTACAGTAGTAAAATCGTTCTATCACCTTCCAGTGGGTTACCGCCCATTTGCCATCTTCTCCTTCCGGAAAAACCATAAAGAGCCGACGGTCATTTGGATTACGGCCAATGTTGCCGCGAATGGTGCCAGCATCACCTTCCATATCGCCCCACACCAAAGCGTAATACCGCCGTTCCAGGGTATGGTGAAAAAATTGATTGGCAAGGTGGGTCATGGCGTATCCGTTTTTGGCGACAACCATGATGCCAGTGGTATCCTTGTCAATTCGGTGAACGATGCCAGCGCGGTTGGGTTCATTTCCTTCTTTTACCGGAAGTTTGTCCAACTGTTCCTGCAAATGCCATGCTACAGCGTTCACGAGTGTACCGTTGGGAATGCCGACACCCGGGTGTACTGCCAGACCAAATGGTTTGTTTACGACCAAAACATCGTCGTCCTCATACACGATGTTAAGTGGTATGTCTTGTGGGGTAATGTCAAAATTTTCTTCGAGGGATTTAGGCAACACAATGGAAATGGTGTTCCCGGGTCTGACTCTGTAATTGGGCTTAACATCGCGGTCATCCACCCGCACAGAGCCGGCACGAATGGCGTTTTGTACCTTGTTGCGGGAGCGGTTGGCAAGCCGGTCCATCAGGAATTTGTCGAGACGTATCAGGGTTTGTTTTGGGTCAGCCACGATCTCGTGCCGCTCAAAGTACTCCTCGTTCGTTTGCGCGTCGTCATCGGACTCCACTTCAACATTTTGCTGCGGAACAGGCACAATTTCTTCAGTATCTGGTACTGCGTGGTTCATTTCGGAAATAGTCATATTAGCGCAAAGATAGGGCTAATTAACGCTTTCGACTCATCTAATGGTCTGTTCTTCCTGTAAGCATGATTTCAACCCGTCGGTTCATTTGTTGTTCCTTGGAATCGATCGTATGTGGAAACAACATTTGCGTGTTATTGTATCCTTTCATGGTCATGCGGACAATTTTCTTGCTTTTCCATTTCAAAATAGTCTCAGATTTATCTTTTACCGCTTTCGTGGATGATGCCATTCTTCCTTTTCGGCATAGCGCACAATTATTTTCATGAAATTGACCATCGAAAGAAATACGAGGAAGCCAACGGTGACCACGATATAGATCCAGCGGTAGCTCCCCGCTTCGCGCAACGGAATTCCTGAAAACCCCCATGCCGCCAGGCTGGTACAAAGCGCAAGTGCTAAATAACTGTACATGGAAGCGCCCCAGTATTTCACAAAACTCGTGGCACGAATGCTCAAAAGACTGTTCATCATAGCAAAAAAAAGCATGAGGGCAGACCCGATTGACCAGGCAAAAAGCCGTTCAAACGGAAAAATACCGGAAGCTGTGAAGGCCCAGCCTATGCCCATAATAACAAGCGCCGCTAAGAAAACGGCTATTGCTTGCATGGGCGGACGATCAAGTTTATCGAAGAATTTAGTCATGTCGAATGTTTATTGAATTGGCGCAAATTTTCGTACCGCCAGTCCGGATTTTCTTCCGTCAGCATGAAAAGTGGACTTTGTTTCAAGTCGCTTTTGCGGACTGAAAGTGAAGTGTCGTTGACACAGGAGACGAGTATAAATGCTACAATAACGGCTAGTGAAAGTAGTTCTTTCATAATCGTTGTATGGTTAGTGGGTTGTAAAAGTACCGAACGTCCCCAAGCCTTAAAAGTTTTTCTGTAAATCCGTTATGAAAAAATTTTCAGAAAATCGGCGTTTGCTGTAACATCGCAGTTGCCATGCCGTCTGGTGAATAACGGTGTGACAAAATGCACTTTGCACAATTTTTTGACCTTGATCGAAACGCATGACCTGGGATCTTTTTCACGAACAAGTTTTTCCTATCCGGCACAAACTTTACCGATTTGCACTGCGCATCACAGGCAGTGTGCACGAAGCAGAAGATGTTGTCCAGGAAGTGTTGGAAAAGGTCTGGAAAACCGCACCCGAGCAAACAGAGAACGTCCAGAACTGGGAGGCCTGGTGCATGACACTGACCCGGAACCGCTCGCTGGACAAAACCCGCAGTCAAACGCTTCGTCGAACGGCCCCATTGGAAGGTGTTGCAGAGAGAAAAAGCGACACCATTACTCCGGCCCAGGCCACGGAAAGAAATGATCTGGTAGATAGAGTGAAACGAATGATGCAGCAATTGCCTGAAAAACAACGACTTGTGATGCACTTGCGAGACATAGAAGAACTCACTTACGAGGAGATCGCTGAAGCGCTTGGTATCAGTCTCGACCAGGTTAAAGTCAATCTACACCGCGCCCGAAAAACCATACGGGAAAAAATGATACATGATTAAACGTCCAGTAAAATGAAATACGAAGAGATCCAGGAAATGCTTGACCGCTATTGGGAAGGGGAGACCACGCTCGAAGAAGAACGCAGGATAAAAACCTACTTCAATTCAGGCCCAATAGATGAGCGCTTGCGACCAGTTTCACCGATGTTTCAAGCTTTACGTGAAGAACAATCGGTTCAATTGGCAACCAAAGTAAAAGCAGTATCCATTCGACCGCAGATGTACCAATGGGCTGTGGCGGCGTCCGTCGCGCTACTGCTCGCTGCAGGTTGGTGGATGTTCAGAGAAGAAAATACAACGGCGCCGATCGTAGACAATACCCCGAATGAATTGCCAAAAGTTGTGGAAGATCAGGTCATTGAAACGCCTCAAAAGTCATTGGTACTTGCAGAAAAATCAGATGCTGAAAATCCTGTGCCCAGGAAAAAAAGCCCGGCTAAACGCGAAAAACCGAGCCCAACCATTGACCCGGAAACAGCTCAGGCCATGGCCGAAATAAAAGCCGCGCTAGCCCTTGTATCGTCCAAACTTGATAAAGGCCGCAACCAGGCCATAAAAGGAGCCACCCATCTGGAAGCACTGGACAGGGTGCCAAAACGGAAAGAAGGGTAGGGGGTAAAGTCCAAAGTTCCAAGTTCCAAGTCCAAAGTCCAATGTCCCAAAGTCTAAAAGTCTAAAAGTCACAAAATCTAAAGTCACATAAATTTTTCAAGCTATGAAACAACTATTTTTTTCGCTGCTCTTCCTCTTTGCAGGAGCCTTCTCTGCCGCTGCGCAGAACGATGCCATCACCCGATTTTTTAACCAGTATGCTGAAGATGAGCGCTTTACGGTGGTGTATATCGCCCCTAAACTTTTTCAGCTCGCCGCAAAAATTGAAACCGACGACGAGGATTGGAACAACATCCGCGAAGTGGTGAAAGACCTTGGCGGCCTGCGCGTGCTGGTTGCCGACAGTATCACCGACGGCGTTGCGCTTTACAAATCCGCACTTTCTAAAGTGCCTGTCAGCGAATATTCCGAATTGCTCACGGTTAGGGATAAAGACGAGCACGTGCGCATTTGGACGAAGGATGCCGGCAATATTATCGAAGAATTGCTCCTATTGGTAGGCAAGCCGGATGAATTCGTTTTGTTGAGTTTCACGGGCAAAATTGACCTCGACAAAATCTCTTCCCTTTCCAAGGTTTTGGATGTAAAGGGCGCCGACCAATTGGAAAAGATCAAGACCACCAAAAACTAAAATTATCCATGAAAACAATCCAGTTATTTATCGCTATTTTCCTGACAGCCAATGCTTTGCAAGCGCAAGACCAGGGCCTGTATTGGAAATACAAAGACTACGATGGCGCCATCGCTGTGAGTGTGCCTCGCTGGGCAACGTTTGTCGGATCAGCATTCATCGAGGAAAAAGCGGATCGGCAGTTGGTACGCAAAATTCGCAGGGCGCGGGTATTGTTTTTTGAAGACGAAAGCTCCTTCAGTCAACGTGATCTGAAGAAATTTGTCCGCAAATCCAAGCGCCGTGGCCTGGATGAATTGGTAACGGTACGCAGCGGCAAAACCCATGTGAGGGTGCTGGCCAAGTCACACCAAAGTAACATTAAAAAAGTTGTGGTGCTGTTTAGTTCGCCGGAAGGCGCCGGGCTTGTGACCGTAAAAGGCAAATTCAGGCTGGATGAAATCAATCGTGCGATCGAAAAATCCAGTAAAGAGGGCAAAAAGAAGGACGGGGATATTTTAATCCCAAAACTTCCCAATGTACCGGTGATCCGAGCCTGAGAAAAGATCATTTCTGCACGATCGTCGTATCCCGGTCATATACCAATGGGGCAAAAATACCCACCGGATTGGCCGAGCCGCGCACATTGCTTTTTATGGGAGAAGGTTGGGCAAAAGGATTGAGATTTCCCACAACAGCCAGATCGACGCTCTCTTTAAAGTCGTAATAGTCCCGGGTAATGTGGAAGATCGTATTAAAAACCGTGTCCCCCTCTTTCAGCTCGTAACCAGTACCAAACGCAATCAGTGCCGTTTGTGAAAACCGGTCCGTTACGATGAAATCCTGGTCTGGAACACTATCCAAAGAACTGTAATTTAGTAACCTGCGGTAAAAATTATCCTGACTTTGGTCATCCGTGATGTAGGTTAGCATTCGGCCAAGGGAATCAATATCCGGGTTGAATTCTAACACTACGCTGTCGATCGGGACAAGCGGGAGCATGGTCGTGGTGCCGGTTATTTCGCCGCCATCGGCCAGGCGGATATGGAGTACGAATGCAGTACCAGGCGCTCCGGGTACCAGATTTTGACCAACATAATTGTAGATTTTAATTGGATTTGAAACGATCGTTAGTTGGTTTTTCAGGGTGTCTGTTTGACCATTGTAAGCAATGGTGACCAATGCCCCATCGAGTAAGGCGTTTTGAACAAAATTGGTACTCAATCCCAAAGTGTCAAAGAATGCATAGCTGCGCGTCATGAGTAACCGGAAGGGTTTTCCGGGTTCCAGATAACATTCCACCACAGGCTGGCGATCATAGTCGGGAAGGTCAATTTCCACGTCTTTGGTCAGGTTGCAAGCCGTTAAGAAAAGTATGCCAGCCAAAGGGAGGAGGTTTTTCAAAATATTGATTTTCATGTCTCTTTCAAGTTGGTAGCCACTAATTGCACGAATTACCACTAATATATTTAGTTTTTCATTCGTGAAAATTCGTGTAATAGTGGCTAAAAATTAGGATGAATTAAAATTTAAAATTCCAGGTCAAACTGGGCAGGATCGGGAACAATGAAACCTGTTTGGCTTTGATCTCAAAGGGCACTTCGCCAAGCGGCGTAGTTTCGTTCTCCACTGCAATGGTGATAAAGTAAGGGTTCCTGCTATCGGTGGCGTTGAATATGCTGAGGGTCAGGTCATTTTCAAAACCGTTCCTTTTTTTCCATTTGTACACAACACCGAGGTCCGCGCGGGTGTATGCCGGATAACGGAATGTATTTCTTGGACCATAAATGGGCACTACAAACTGTGGTTGGGCGCCAGGAAAATCAATAAAAGAAGCCCGGCCGCTCGGCAACCATGCAGGATACCCGGAGGTATAAACAAACGTCTCAGTGATTTGAAGCGTCTTGTCTTTGCCCCTTTTTTTCCACTTGTGCGCATCCCAAAGCGCTACTACGCTGAGGTTATGCCGGGTGTCGTGCCGGGGAGGGAAATAGACCCCATTGTCAATGTCCGGGAAGTCGCCCCGTCTCACCCAGGCCAGGGTGTAGCCGATCCAACCCGTTAGGCGTCCTTCCTTTTTTTCAATCTCCAATTCAAGCGGGCTATAGGCGTAGCCTCTCCCGATCGCGAGTTCATTTTCAAGATCGTTGTTGCCAAAAAGCTCGGCGCCATCCTTGAAATCAACGGAGTTTTGAAGCCATTTGTACCAAGCCTCCCAGGTGACAAGTATCTGATCCCCAATAAGATAAGAGGTCCCCACAGCAATTTGATCGCTGATTTCAGGCTTCACACCTTCCGTGGTTGGATACCAGATGTCGGTCGGCAAAGAAAGTCCGCTGCTGGCCAATAGGTGCACATATTGGTTCATGCGGGCGTAGGAGGCTTTGAGCGACAAGTGCTCGTTGACCTCATAATTGGCAGCCACCCGAGGTTCAATGTTGGCGTAAAAAGCAGGGTCATTCTGCCACATCGACAGCCGCAGGCCGTAATTCAGTTTCAGGCGGTGAATCGCCCACTCGTCAGAAATATAAGCGCCATATTCCCAGCCATCGTAATCCCTTCCGGCTTCGAAACGCACCCGGCCGTCATCGCTACCGGCCTTCAGGCGGGCAGTAATAAAATCGTGGTAAGTGATGTTGGCGCCAAAACGCACGGTGTGGCTATTGTTCGGCTGCCAATAAAAATCCGCTTTTGTATTGGCATCCTTCACGTTGCTACCAAGACTGAAAGAAAATCCCTGCAACTCGTTTTGGATCTTATAGCGGTAATCAGAAAACGTAAAGGTGGTATTGGCGAAGAGTTTTGGGCCAAATACATGGTTCCAACGCGCTGATCCAGTGGCATTTCCCCAGTCAAACCGAAAATCGAAGGTCGGGTCTTTGAACGTGAAAACATCGCGACCGAAATAGCCACTCAGGTACAAGCGGTCTTTGGGGGAAAGCGTGAAATTGACCTTCGTATTGAGGTCGTAGAAATAATAGCGCGGTATTTTGTTGTAATCTTCTTTGCCTTCGTTTGCTTTGTTGATTTGCTCCGTAATAATGTCGGCGTAGGTGCGTCGGCCGCTCACGATGAAAGAGGATTTGTCTTTTTGAATCGGCCCTTCCAGGGTTAACCGGCTGGAAATGAGGCCAATACCGCCCGTTCCGCTCAGTTTTTTGTTGTTTCCTTCTTTCATGCGCACGTCTATCACAGACGATAATCGTCCGCCGTACTGCGCCGGGAAACCACCCTTGTACACCTTCAAATCCTTTACGGCATCTGAGTTAAAGGTGCTGAAAAAGCCGAACAGGTGATTTGCGTTGTACACCACGGCTTCGTCTAACACGATGAGGTTCTGGTCGTTGTTGCCACCGCGGACAAATAGACCGGTGGTGCCTTCAGCGCCGGGGGTAATGCCGGGTTTAAGTTGCAGGATCTTGATGATGTCCGTTTCGCCAAAAAGGGCAGGCAGGGCCTTCACTTCGCGGGTGGAAATGGTAGAGGTCGACATTTCGGTGCTCTTCCGTTTCTCATCCAGCGCATTGGCTTTGACCACCACTTCTTCAAGTAAGGAGCCGACCGGCGCAAGTTCGATGTCTAATTTGACTGCACCACGCGGTAGTATTTTCATCGTTTGTGTCTGGTAACCAATATAGGTGAAGCGCAGCAGTACGGAATCCTCTCCCTCGGGGATCGAGAGAGAGTAAAAGCCATATTCATTGCTGGCATTGCCTTTGCCGAGGCCGGGAGCTTGAACCGTGGCGCCAATGAGGGATTCTCCGTTTTGCCCATCACGCAAGGATCCACTTACGGTGGCGTTTTGCGCGGTGCCAAGCAATGGGAAAAGCAAAAGACAAGAGAGAAGGGCGGAGTAATTCATAATTACCCGCCGAAGCCTTGGCGGGAGAGGGTTTTTGTGTTGTGAGCGTAATTATAAGCCTCGAAAACAGGCGCTTTGGAACTTTGTTCTGCAAAGAGCTTGAAACTCGATGGTTTTTGAAATTTAACTCGACCAAGCTACGGTGTGCCTCGTTTTTATTACGAAATTGTACGACGATGAAAATTGATAAACCTTACTTTAATTTGAAAGTCGCTTAGCAAAAGGAGTGAAACCAAATTTTCTAATTAAATCACATTTCAGGCAAATTTGGGGATGGCTCAACGCTTGCGCGTTATTGCATCAGTATTTTTAAACATTTTTAAAAATATTTATCACACAATTTGTTTATTAAAAACAACTTGTTTATTTTTGTGCCGTCTTTTGTAAGAACACAAGTGTTTACAAAACAAACTGGTTATGCCACAGCTTGAAGTTTTTGAAAGCAAAAAAGGTACGAAAGTCGTAGCCGCTTCCAACCTACACTCCACCCTCAAACTCCCCGTACGGCAGTATGGCGGTCAGATCCGCCGCTGGTTGCGTGACGTGTATGAGTTCGGTGACGGTATCCGTCGTCCGCAGGCTTATCGGGATTTTGCCAAACGGCCACGTCCCGGTGAGCCGCTTGAAGATTTTTACCTTACGCTTGAACTGGCCAAACTCATCGCTTTGCGCACGAATAGCAAGGATAAACTCAAATATGCCCGGCTCCTCGATGTATTCGCCCACAATGGGCAGATGAACCTATTTGTTTAAACGGGAGAGGTTTAGGCTTCAAGCCCCCCAAAAATCATTCACCAACCCAACTTTATCCAAAACAATTCGGCCCGATTCATCTTTGCGCACCGTTCCACATTCTGCGCTGGGATCATGTTCAAAAAAGAGCAGCTGTTGTTCTTGTACGGCTTCGTTGAGCATGACCGCTTTTTCTTCGAGGGTTATTAAGGGGCGGACGTCATAAGCCATGATATAAGGCATGCCAATGTGCCAGCGGGAGGGCATAGCATCGGCACAATAAAGCAATTTTTGGCCATTGTCGGCTTCCAGCAATGGCGCCATCAGCGCCTCTGTATGTCCGTTGAAAAATCGGATGCGAAAGCCGGGACAAAATTCCAGATCCTGTTTAGTTTCCAGAAACTTAAGCCTTCCGGCTTCCAGAAGCGGAACGAAGTTTTCTTTTAAAAATGAGGCGCGTTCCCGCTCATTGGGGTTTATGGCCCAATCAAAATGTTTTTGATTGCTCCAATATTGTGCCTGTGGAAAAGCAAGCTCGACCTGCCCGGACTCTTCGTTTTTCCAAAGTGCGCCACCACAGTGGTCGAAGTGCAAATGGGTAAGGAAAACATCGGTGATATCCTCCCGACTCAAGCCCAATTCTGCTAACGAACCAAAGAGCGTTTGGTCGCCGTGCGGGGAGAAATGGCTCCTGAATTTTTCGTCCTGTTTGTTTCCCATGCCCGTGTCGATCACGATGTTGCGACCTTCGGGTGTTTGCACCAGCAAGGGACGCATTGCCCAGGTACACATGTTTTGGACATCGGGCGGGTTGAGCTTTTCCCAAAGACGACGGGGCACTATCCCGAACATGGCGCCCCCGTCCAGTTTGAAATTGCCTGCGTGTAATGCGGTGATTTTCATGGTGTGGTGATTGGCACCCCCAACCCCTGAAGGGGGGCAGATTTGAAATATCTGAGATTGTTTGATGATTAACGAATTATGCACATAACGGCACAGCCCCCCATCAGGGGTTGGGGGTGCCAATCACCGATGCAACTGGTACCCATTTTCGCCCGCAAGATAGCCGAGAAAACGATTTAAGCCAAGCCATTTGGCATCGTCAAGTTCGTAACTGATGTTTTCCCGGAAATACTTTTCTGTATCGAAATTGGGGATCGCAGGGATGATTTTGAGGAGTTCAGGCAGGTGGTCTAGCCCGAGGCGAAGTGCGGCATTGAAGCGCTCGGCAATTTCAGGGTGCAGCGGTTTTGTACTGACCCAGGCGGCAAAGACAAAGGGCAATCCCGTCCAGGCCGTCCAGGCTTCGCCGAGATCGTAGGTGTAATTAAATCGGTTTTCGCAACCAATAGCGCGATCCCCGATGATAAGGCCTGCGGTGTCGCCAGCAATTTGATTTTCATAGCCTTCGGTGGCAGGGATGAACGCGGGATGGATCTTCCAATATTTTTCGCAAAGGATCTGCACCAATGCGACGGAAGTCCGCGAATGGAAATCGAGAAAGATCTTTTTGATGTCTGAGAGGGGTACCTGAGAAAAAACACAGACTGTTTTGACGGCTCCGGTCGAGCCAATACAATAGTTGGAAACCAGATATGCTTCAGGCAGTTGCGGGATAATGGCCACCGGAGTCAATGCAATCTCTGTCTCCCCCGAAAGGAGTTTTTGGGCACAAACAGAAGGGATATCAAGGCTCAAATCAATCATCTCCGCCAAATCACTGCGATATAAGCCATAAATAAACGGCTTGGTATTTAGGTAACTAACGGCGGTCAGGCGCATTGGACTGGTGATTGGTGGAGATGATTGATTGGTTAGTTGGTAATTGGTTAATGGGTGATTGGTTAATTGGTGATTGGTTATTCAGTTACCAATTGAAACCATTCATACATCATACATCATACATCATACATCATACTTCAAATGGCTTGTATCATTCTCTAATTCGAATTCCCATATTCCATCTGGCTGTAAATGAACCACATAGAGCCCTGTATTGGAGTGCGCCATTTCCTCCATCGCCGTAGGCGGCAAGCCTTTGAGACAGGTGATGAGACAGCGGATCGCGCGGCCGTGGGTGGCGACCAATATTCGGCGTTCTGAGCGGGTTTTTACCCATGCTATAAACCGCTCAATACGCTCCAGCAGTTGTTTGGCAGATTCACCTGCTTCGATGGATGCATCGAGATCGCCTGATTTCCACGCCTGGATCATGCGATGATATCGTTCATCTTGTTCGGGCGATTGATACTGGCCTTCGTGGATGCCCCAGGATATTTCGTTGATATCGGAGGATTGCTCCCAGGGAATGTTTTTGTCCAGAAAGCTTTGAACGGTTTGGTGGGTGCGACGCAATTTTGAGGTAACAACCAATTCAAAATCAATGTGTTGGTGCGCTTCATAAAACGCCTTTGCCTGCGTATAGCCCATTTCGTTGAGCTCGGTGTCAATGCCGCTGCCCTGCACAATGTTGAGGCGGTTAAGTTCTGTTTGTCCATGCCGGAGGATATATAGCGTCATAAAACAGGCAATTCAAAATACCCCCTAAACTCCTTGTCTTCTGCAAATTCCACATCAGTAAAATCCTGGACCACGTTGTACAAGGTATCCCGCTCGATCGGTCGGCGACCTACGCGACGGATCATGTCGACCAGTTGCTGGGTCGTTAGGGCCGGATGTTGTTCTTCGGAGCCCGCCATAGCGTATATTTTCGTGGTATCGTCAATGGTACCATCCATATCGTCCACACCAAACGCGAGCGAGAGTTGTGCTGTTGTGCGCCCGATCATTGGCCAATAGGTTTTGATATGATCAAAATTGTCGAGATAGATGCGGCTGATGGCGTAGTTACGTAAGTCTTCGATGGCCGTACTTTCGGCGATATGGCTCATCTGGTTCTCCTGATTGCGGAATTTAAGCGGGATAAAGGTCTGAAAACCACCCGTTTTATCTTGTAATTGGCGCAAGCGTTCCATGTGGTCCACCCGGTGTTCCCAGCGTTCGATGTGACCGTACAGCATGGTAGCGTTGGAACGCATGCCCAGTTCGTGCCAGATCTCGTGGATGCGGAGCCACTGATCGCCATCGCATTTGTCGGCAGCAATTTGTTCCCGGATTTCGGGATGGAAGATCTCCGCTCCACCGCCAGGGAGACTATCGCAACCGGCTTCTTTGATCAGTTTCATCCCTTCTTCGTAACTGACCTTCGCTTTCTTGAAAATGTAGTGGTACTCCACGGGCGTGAGTGCCTTCACGTGGAGATCGGGACGATGTTGTTTTATTTTTTTGAAAAATTCCTGGTAAAACGGCAGATCGTACTGCGGTAAAACGCCGCCTACAATGTGGACCTCTGTCACTGGTTGTCCATCGTACTTATATACGATATTGAGCATATCCTCCATCGTGAAGGCCCAGGCATCGGCATCGCTTCGTTGCTTTATCAGCCGGGAATAGGAACAAAACTTGCAGTCGTAAACACACAAGTTGGTGGGTTCGATGTGGAAATTCCGGTTGAAAAAAGTGCGGTCGCCATTTTTGCGTTCCCGGATAAAATTTGCCAGCGTACCGACAAATGCCAGTGTTCCGTGTTCAAACAAAAAAACGCCCTCGTCAAACGAGATGCGTTTGTTGTCCATTACTTTTTGAGCGATCGCTTTAAGGGCAGCACTCAAACTGGGGTCCTGAAGGAGGAGAGATATATCTTTCGTCATTGCAGCTCGAAGAAACAGGTGGTGGTCATTGCCGTCCATTTGGAATGGACCGGGCAATGACTCAATGACAATTTTTAGGGCCGTTTGTTCAGACAAGTGACATGTCTGATAGGCCGGACGATGCACTCATGGCGCGAATTCATTCCGAGCTACTCAAATCTCCGCTTGTAGAACCAGGTATTGTCGTTCAACGTAAAGCCAGCTGTGAAGCGGAAATACGTTTCTTCGATAGGGGAGTCCGTACCGAATTTCCCGATTTCAAGTGCAAGGTTCACAAAGGAGGTTTGCTGGCGGGGCAAAATAACCGGCAGACCCACGCCCAACGTAAAGCCAATATCATTCAAATCCTGAGCGCCTACAGAACGCGGATCCTGGCGATAATAAGCCCCTGCACGATAGCGCAGCCGTTTCATGAATTTATTGTAAGAACTGAAGTCGGGGATATATTCCGCGCCGCCGGACACCGAAATGGTGTTGCGAAAAGTTTCTGGCCGCGCTTCGTTTTGGTAGCCCGACCAGGTTTCAAGGCCAAATTGAGCGCCAAGTTTGAATTTGTTCGCTTTCACAAATTGTATCCCGACGGAAAATGTTGCCGGCAGCG
>JAUSMG010000364.1 GCA_030645295.1 Saprospiraceae bacterium
CGATGATGAAATCGAATCGGCTCGCCCGCTTTTTTTTGAGGAATAAATTGATGGTAGCCTCTCCGGGTTCCGTACCGGTGGAATTATAGAACCCCTGAGCAGGATTGGGGCCTCCGGCAAACGTGATGGTAGGGTTGGCTGTGGTTTCTAAAAAAATCAGCGAACGCAGTTGTTCCCGAAGTCGCAACACCCTTGCGCGACTGTACGGCGTGCCCGATTTTATTCCTAAATAGTTCGGCAGAAATGCTTTTGGAAGTTTAACATCTCCATTGATCCTCAAGGGTTTAAACGCAAAAAAACGTTTTCTATCCATCTGTAATACGGCGGAAACCGAGCCGTTTTCCTGCACCTCCACACTGTCTAGCCAGACCATTGCAAAGGGGTAGCCGTTGTTTTCGGCTTGTTCCAGCACGGCTTGTTCCAGTTTCAAAACTGCCTCGTGCCGGAGTGGTTTTTCCGTAAAAGTTTTTGGCTTATATCCTGCAGCCGACAGCCAGGTTTCATCCCCAAAACCAGCACCCGGGCGGAGGGATACCCAGCGCATGGCAGGGCCCAGGGATAGGATCGGTGGACTGGTGGATTGGTGGGCTGGTGGATTGGTGATTGGTGGATTGGTGATTGGTGACTGGTCGATTGAAACCAACAAATATGTTTTTTCCCGGAAATGGCTGAGCAGGCTTACATAAAATGAGTCCGCTGAAGTCAGTTTTTGGATAAAAAAGGTAGCCGTATCCCCTTGATTTTCAATAGGATGTGGCTTAAAATCCTGGATGTTTTCCCAAAATACATTTTGCTCTGAAGCATCCAGGACAAAACTTAAGGCCGTTGTTTGCGCAGACAGACCAAACACGGTGAGGGCGAGCTTGATGGAGAAGGATGCAAAAATCTTTGCCGTAGAACTAAACATGGCCTGGATGACGGCTTTTTACCTGCAAGGTTGTTTTTCCAAAAGAAAAATTTGCTTTAATAGGTCAAATGACAATACATTTATCCAACAAAACAGATTGCTATGCTAAAAGTAAGTCAAATCCTCGCATCCAAACCCCAAAATGCGGTTTTAGCCGTGGCGCCCACCCAAATGGTCATCGAAGCACTTGAACTTATGGCTGCCCGAAACATCGGCGCTGTGATGGTCATGGAAGGCGAGCGCCTGGTGGGCATTTTTTCGGAACGCGATTACGCCCGAAAAGGGATTATTCAAGACCGCAAGGCCAAAAGCACCACAGTAAGTGAGGTAATGACGGCCAATGTCTTCACGGTAAACCCGGAGGCTAGTATTGAAGACTGTATGCAGCTGATGTCTGAGAAAAAATTCCGTCACCTGCCGGTACTCCATGGTTCGGATGTGGTGGGTCTTATCAGCATCGGCGATGTGGTGACCGCAATTATCCGTGAGCAGCAATACCACATCCAAAGTCTTGAGCAGTACATCACGAGTTAGAAAACGCATTACTCTTTCATAGTCAGCAACTTATCGCTCGGCGCCTCTGCCAAAACGGGTGGCTCAGCATGTATGGGTTTGCCATTCAGCACCTGCTCATAGAGTCGTAAATAATCCTGCGCCATGCGGTCTGCAGAGAAATTTTCGAGCGCGTGTTCGTGGCAGCGTTTCGGGTCGAACGTATCTGCGTTTTTAATGGCTTCCAGGAGTTCTGATTTTTTGACTGAAAGGCATCCAAAGTCGGAGTAAAAGGCATCCACAATACCGTTCCAATTGCTTTTTTTTCGTTCGTTGTTCTCTTTTTTCCCCAACAATTCAGGCAAAGACCCAAACGGCGTTCCAAACACCGGACAGCCAAAATACAGGCTCTCGACAATGGCAAGACCAAAGGGTTCATTCCATAAAACGGGGAAGATCAAGCCTTTAGAACCATTGATAATGGCATTTTTGCCATCGCCACCCAACATTCCGTGAAAACGGACGTGGGGGGTAAGCGTAATGCGCAGCCCCATTCTGAAATTCACCCGGGTACCGCCGATGACGTGCAGTCGCTCCCCTGCTTTTCCTGCGAGGTCAATGGCGCCGCGTACGTTTTTCACCCGCCAGGCGGCATTGCCAAGGAAGTGGAAGTAGAGCCGTCGATTCTCTAAATCGGGCTTTCCGTAATCTTCGAAATCAATGCCGTTGTGGACAAACACCGAACCGCCGTGGCGATGGGCATGGTCGCGGGAGATAAAGACCGTATTGGGGTCAAAAGTCTGTGGTTCGGATATATTGCCGTGGAGGGTCGTGATGTGGGGTTTGGGCAGTTCTTCTTTGTTTTCAAAATGCAAATGCACCACGTCGCAGTCGTCGGGGATCTGTTCGGCGAGCGGTTTTTTATCGTTGAGGGTCAGCACCCTGGCAAAAGGACAAGAGGATCCTGCCTTGACCAGATAAGTGACTTCGTGCCTCATCCGCACAAGCGATTTACCGAGCCACCAGATGACGCGTTCGGTGCCGCCATAGAGGTGGACAGGGATTTTGGTGTTGTTGACTAGGAGGATTTTCATCGATAAATCTCCAAAATTTCATGTGCGTCAGTGTTCAAAAAAGCCTCAATGATAGCGGCATTGTCAAGGATGGCTTGGGCTTGAACACTCGTAGCACAATTGCCTAAGCGAAGCCAAAGTATTTTAGGCGGTACGCCACGCTCCATTACTATGTTGTGAAAATCTTCATCAAGGGTAAGCACTGCATCGAAATTTTCGCGCCGGGCAGTTTCAAAAATTACTACATCGGGAAAGTTTATCAGATCCAAGTCTTTGACGTGAAAGACATTCGGAAATGCTGCAGCAATCCGCGCTTTAAGGCGATGTGAAATATTCTGGTCAATAAGCAATTTCATGCGGCAGCAAGTGTGCGCTCCTGACGATTTGCCGCAAATTCAAGTGCGGTGAGGATGTCTTCGCGTGTCAGTTCAGGAAAATCCTCCAAAATGTCCGCAGTATTCATGCCGGAAGCCAACCACCGTAATACGTCTTCAACCGTGATGCGCATTCCCCGGATACAAGGCTTGCCACTACGTTTACCTGCTTCGATGGTAATAATGTTTTTATAAATGTACATTAGACTCGATTTTGAGCGAAAGTTAAGCATTTTCTATAATCCTATCCAAAAACTCCGCCTCCGTCCAAATCTCCACGGTCTCCAACGCCTGCGCTTTCTTGAGTTTGGATCCGGCTTTTTCACCCACCACCAGAATGCTCAGGTGTTTGCTCACCCCACTCATCAGACTGGCTCCGGCCGCCGCTGCTTTTTTTTCTGCTTCCTCGCGGGTCATTTGGGAAAGCGTGCCCGTAAATAGAATACTTTTTCCATAAAGCGGCCCATCGGTATTCACGTCGGCTTTTTTGTCCTCGTCGGTTTGCCGGAGGTTGACCCCAAGTCGTTCCATGGTTTCCAACAGTTCGACGTTGCTTGGGTTCAGGAAAAAATTGGAAACATTTTTTGCGGCTACCGGACCGATGTCTTTGATCGTCTGATATTTCTCCAGATCCCAGCCGCGTAAGTCAAGGACATGTCCGATCTCCGCCGCCAAAAGTTTGCTGGTACGCTGCCCCAAATGGTGGATGCTGAGGGAGTGAAACAGGCGGTGGACCGGGTTTTGTTTGGCCTTTTCCACAGCGGCTTTAAGGTTGGCCGCCGATTTCTCGCCAAAGCCTTCCAGTTTTGCAATTGCTTCGTAATCAAGGCGATAAAGATCCGCAATGGAGTGTAGCCAGCCCAGTTTGTAAAATTTTTCAATGGTACTTTCGCCCAGTCCCTCAATGTCCATAGCGTGTTTGGACGTGTGAAAAACCATGCGCGCCAGCACCTGCGCTTCGCATTCCGCGTTTTCACAGCGCCAGATCGCCTCGTCTTCCGGCTTTACCAAAACAGAATGGCAAACCGGGCAGTTTTTTGGATAATGCACTACTTGCTCCGAGCCGTTGCGCAGTTCAACAAGGCTTTTTACAATGTATGGGATCACATCTCCTGCCCGTTCCACCAGCACCTGGTCGCCGATGCGCAGGTCTTTGGAGCGAATGAATTCCTCGTTGTGCATGCTCACATTTTGAACGATCACGCCGGCCAAAGCCACGGGTTCCAACTTGGCCACAGGGGTGACGGCTCCGGTTTTTCCCACCTGAAATTCCACATCGCGCAGTCGCGTAGTCGCTTGCCGCGCCTTGAATTTGAACGCAATGGCCCAGCGCGGGTGGTGACTGGTGGAGCCACATTTTTCCTGCAACTCGAGGCTGTTCACTTTTACTACAATACCATCAAGTTCATATGGATACTCATCGCGGTATTCCTGCCAGTCGGTGCAGAATTGGATGACCTCGGCAATGTTTCGACAGGTCTTGGTTGCCGGAAGGTGTTGTTTTGTACCGCCTTTCGCCAAAGGTGTTTTGAAGGAAAGAGACTCCAGCAAATGAATGCTTTCGTCGTGGCTTTTGAAATTACCGAGCAGGTTATTCCCTTCACTATCAATGGCATAGCCCAGTTGGTATAGAAAAGCCTCCAGTCCGCGTTCGGCGGCTTCGCGGGGATCTTTCATGCGCAATCCACCGGTGGCAGCGTTTCGGGGGTTTGCAAAAACAGCTTCGCCGGCCTCCTGCCGGGTCTTGTTTATTTTTTCAAAAATATCTTTTCGGATGAGCGCTTCACCGCGCAATTCCACTTTTGAAATGCCTCGTTTGGAAAATGCGGCTTGCAAAGGCACCGAACGCAGGGTACGGATATTGGCCGTAATTTCTTCGCCGACATATCCGTTTCCCCGGGTAGCCGCACGGATGAACCGGTCGTTTTCATACACCAGTGCGATGGTTCCCCCGTCGTATTTGGGCTCCACACAATATTCCACGTCTGCATCTTTTTCGAGACCGCAGAGTTTTTTCACGGATTCGTCAAAGTCGTTCAGGTCTTCCGCATTGTAACTGTTGTCGAGCGAAAGCATGGGGGTAAGATGGGCTACCTGCGCGGCGTTTTCGGTCAGGTCTTTGCCCACACGCTGTGTAGGAGAATCCGGCGTAACCAATTGTGGATGAGCCGCTTCGATGGTTTGAAGCTGCTTGTAGAGCTGGTCGTATTCGAAATCGCTGATCACGGGGTCATTGCCCACATAATAACGCCATTCGTGGTAGCGGAGCACGCGTCGAAGGTCTTCTGCGCGTTCGGCAACCTCCCCCCGACCCCCTCCAACAGAGGGGGAGATGTCGGCAAACAGATCCGCAGCCTCCCCCCGGCCCCCTCCTACAAAGGGGGAGTTTAATAGGCTTTTCGAAAGTTCGTAGAGATTACGTTGTTCTTCTTGGCTGTACACGGTGCTTGGAAATTTGGACAAAAGTAGTGGTTGCGATTATACCAAATCCACACAAAAACAGTTGTCTATTTTTGAGGGTAGCGGAACGCTTTTCTCGCTACCTTTATCATCCTAATGGCGTTCAAAAATATTTTTCAAACACTCATTCTTTTCGGCATGGGGTTTTTGCCGTCTGGTGCAAAGGCTCAGGATACCTGTGTTTTTCTTTTTTCAATCCAGCAAAACGCTCATTTTGCCACCGCCGATCACCTCGCCAATACCTACCTCCTGCACGGTTTTGAAGTAGAGAAATACGACTCTACGGGCAGGTTTGTCTCCCGATATTCCAACAACCGATTCGGCATCCCGGTATTCCTGGACGCTTCAAATCCCATGAAAATCCTGGTCTGGTACGCTGATTTTCAGACCGCTGTTTTTCTCGACCGGAATATGACCGAATTGGGCAGGCTAAACCTTGCCCAGGCAGGATTCCCCGCTGTGCGTTGCCTTGCCAGTGCCGCCGATGGCAATATCTGGGCCTACGACGAGGCGAGCTCCTATTTGCTCAAACTTTCGACCTCCGGGGAAAAATTGATAGAAAGTCAGCCCCTTAACCTGGAGTTTGCCCAACGTTTCGCGCCTACCTCCATACGAGACGACGGTGGTCAGGCCGTTTTTCTCACTGACCCTGTACAGGGTGTGGCGGTATTCGATCCATTTGCTCAATTGGACAAAATATTGCCGTTCAAGGGATTGACGCAGTTTGAAGTGGAAAACGGGGTGGTGATTTTCGCGGAGCAGGATGGGATCCGGACAGAAAACTGGCGGGGGCTTTTTTCAAAAAAAACAATGCTCCCGGTAGCGGCGCTATCGGAGGGCACTTTGTTTTGGATTTCTAAAAAGCGGGTATTTGTTCTAAGCGAATCTGGGTTGATGATTTACGAGTTCTAGGGAAGATAGGAGAAAAGTTGGGGCATGCTACGACAAATGGGCCACGGATGACACAGATGAGACACGGATTATTTTGGATAAAATACTAGAATCAGGTGCTGAATCTGCAAAATCCGTGTCTCATCCGTGCAAACCGTGGCCCATCCTATCAAGGCGCCAGCCGTTCAATCTTCCACCCATTCCCTTCCCGAGTGTACATAATCCGGTCGTGCAAACGGCTCATTCTTCCCTGCCAGAATTCAAGCACATCCGGGATCACCCGGTAGCCGCCCCAATTGGGTGGAAGCGGTAATTTCTCTGCGCCGGAAAATTTAACTTCTACTTCTTTTTCGAGATTTTCCAACACCTCGCGTCCTTCAATGACCTGACTTTGAGGACTTGCCCAGGCGCCGATCTGGCTTTCCCGTGGACGACTCTGGAAATAC
>JAUSMG010000371.1 GCA_030645295.1 Saprospiraceae bacterium
AACAGGAACGCGAAGCAAAGCATACCGAAGAATTCCCCCGCTCCATTCGGGAAAGTATTCCGGACTGGCTTGAGGCACTGGGGCAAACCGAACTTCCTGATCGTTGGGACGAAACGCTGCAATGGCTCAATCGCCCCGCTCCCGTAGTGTTACGCGTCAACCGATTGCGTACCAGCCCATTGGAACTTCAACAGGCACTGCTCTCGGAAAAAGTGGAGACTCAGATCATCCAAAATTCCGACGCACTGGTGCTCAGCGTCCGGAAAAACGTTTTTCAAACCAGCGTTTTCCGGAAAGGATGGTTCGAGATGCAGGATTACAGCAGCCAACTCGTTGCTCCCCTGCTTGCACCCCAACCGGGCATGCGTGTGGTGGATGCCTGCGCAGGTGGCGGCGGAAAAACCCTGCACCTGGCAGCATTGATGCAAAACAAAGGGAGTCTCATCGCGCTGGATACCCAGGCCTGGAAGCTGGAAGATCTCCGCGCCCGAGCCCGCCGCGCCGGAGCCACCAACATAGAAACCCGTCCCATCGAAAATCGCAAGACAATCAAGCGTTTATACGGTTCCGCCGACCGGCTTCTGCTGGACGTTCCCTGCAGCGGACTTGGCATCCTGCGCCGCAATCCTGATGCGAAATGGAAACTCCAGCCGGAACAGATCGAGCAACTCCGCGCAACCCAGCAAGAAATTCTACAAAACTACAGCGCCATCACCAAACCTGGCGGCCGCATGGTTTATGCCACCTGTAGTATTTTGCCCTCTGAAAATCAAGATCAGATCGCGAAGTTTCTGTCCACTGAGGCTGGCAAAGATTTTAAACTCCTGGAAGAGCGTCGCATCCTGCCACAGGATGATGGGTTTGATGGGTTCTATATGGCACTTTTGGAACGGGAATGACAGAAAATCACTTCTCAGCAGTAGCCAAATAAACAAATCCACAAATAAACAAATCCACCTTCAAGATATGACGCTCGAATCCTTGCTCAAAGACAATACGGACTACAACCTTTGGGCAAATGCCCAAACGGTTAATTGGCTGAAAACCAATCCTTTGGAACTGATGGAACGCGAGATCCCCTCCAGTTTTCCAACCTTGCGGGATACCCTGCTTCATATTTGGGGGGCGGAGCAAATTTGGCTCGAACGGCTCCGCTTGATACCGCCTACCACCTTCCTGTCGCAACCGTTCAATGGCACTGTTGAAGATATCTTTGAAGGCGTTTTAAGGCAATCGGAGGAATTTGCCGGATATGTGCAGGACTTACCCGACGCTAAATTTCAAGAGATTTGTACCTTCAAACTCTTAAATGGAACAGAAGATAGTCGTCCGCGTTCGAAGATGATTTACCATTGTATGAACCACAGCACTTACCACCGCGGACAAATTGTGACCATGGCGCGCAACCTGGGTTTAAGCGATCCACCCTCGACCGACTACATCAAATATGTTCGTCTTAAATGAAAATTCTCCATTTTTCCGATACACACCTGGGTTATCAAGCCTTCGATCTGGTCACGAATGAGGGCATCAATGCCCGTGAGCAGGATGTGTACGATGCTTTCGAGCGCGTTGTGGATCGAATTCTGGCAATCCAACCTGATCTGGTTATACACTCTGGCGATTTTTTCCATAGACCCAGCCCGAGCAACCGCGCCCTGACTTTTGGGCTGGAACAACTCCGGCGCATTGGCCAGGCCAGCATCCCAACGGTGCTAATTTCGGGCAACCACGAAACCCCAAAGACCATTTATAATGCGCCCATCCTTCGCGCATTACGAACGCTTGAACATGTTTTTCCCATTTTCGGAGAACAATGGGAAACGATCGAATTTGGCAAGGTGGCCATCCACGGCGTTCCCCACATCAACGACAATCGCTTGCTGCTGAATGAATTAGAGCGGCTTGAACCAATACCGGACAAATTCAATATCCTAATGTTGCACACCTCCCTCGGGAAACGCTATATGATGGAAGAATATGGCGAACAGGTTTTTCCGGCGGAATTCGAAACCAAACTGGCAGGTTTTCAATATATTTCGTTGGGCCATTGGCACGATTGCCAAGCCGTCGGCCTGCACCCCTGTGCCTGGTATTCGGGCAGTACGGAGCGGTTCAGCGATACCGAAATTGGCTCAGAAAAAGGCTTCCTTTTATTGGATGTTCAAACTGACAATTCCTGTAAAGTGAGCTTTGAATCCATAGTCACCCGCCCCTGGCTGCGTTGGGAGCGAAATACCTGTCACGAAGTATCGGCGCCTGAATTGGAGGCCGAACTGGAAGTTTTTAAAGCAAAAAACCACACCTCCGGAGCCATCATTTCGTTGACTTTCAACGACATACGTCCGGAACAGACTTTGGAACTTGGCAACCTACGCCTTCGGCAAATAATCCCTGATGCTTTTCAACTTATTCCAAAACGCAAAACATTTAGTGACCGGGGCTTTGTGCATGGGATTGAAGCCAATCAGTTCGATAGCCTCGACAAGGTTTTTGCGGATTACCTGCGCAGCAAATACCCGGAAGATGGAGCGATGGCGGAGAAGTTGGTGGAAAGAGCGGGGCGTTATTTTAATCTCCAAAACCTATGATTCTCAACACCCTTCGCCTCTCCAATTACAAACAATACAGCCACCTGGAACTAGAATTCCGGGAAGGCCTGGTC
>JAUSMG010000377.1 GCA_030645295.1 Saprospiraceae bacterium
CTGTCCGCATCAAGTGCGCTTTGCCCGAGTATTTGCCCTTTTGGGTGCCTGGGAGTGCAAGCACTCAGGCAAAGCGCACTTGATGCGGACAGATCCCGTCAGGAGGACAACTCACATTGAGCTGGATTTAGGAAGTGTTTAAGGAACAGGCTCTATAATTACTTGATTTTCAATGAATATATCTACACACAGTAACTTATCTAAGCCGGGAACGATTAGTCATCACTCAACACCTCCTTACCTGTCCCTGCATCCAAAAGTCGTGTGGCGATTTTCGGCAATTCCAGTTCAAGCGTTTTTCCGTTTTTCAGGCGCAATATTCTTTTGCCGCCTGTTCCGGTATGGAGTACAACATGGTTGGAGGACGCAAACGTGGCGTCGGGTGCCTTGTTCAGAACCGCACAGCCTGCTTTTAGAAGCAATTCGCGAAAAACAGCGCTTCGATGCAAGGGCACGGCGGCATACACCATGGTATGATTAGGGAAATTTTTTCGGGCGATCGTCACGCCGCCCTTGTCTTGTAGCGCAGCCAGGGACACTGCTCCCGAATCAGACACCAGCAGCAATGGATCGAGCGGTTCCGGGTTTTCAACCGTATCCCGCCCCATAACCCAGACAGGATTCCGCTCCATTTTTTCATGTTGCAGTGAAATGCCCGTCACTTGCTCCGTCAATGCTTTACCAATGCGGACCCCATCGCTGTACCCGGCGCCGTAATTCCAGATCAGGGTGCGGCCGTTTTGGGCAACGGAATCGCGTATAAACTGGCGTTGCCCGGGGGTTAATACCCAGGCATTCATAAAGACAATTGCTTTATAGTTATTTAAGTCAATGTGTTGCAAATCAAAAAGATAGATATGGTCTAATGCAACGCCACTGCACTGAAGTTCCTCGGCTGCGGCGTCCAGCCCTTTTTCGCAAATCTTTGTATTGACATTTTTCACGGCATAATAACTTTCTGTATCCCACACCACCAAGGCATCTGCCGCTTGCGATTCGGGTTTTGTCGCCCGCCCATATTTGCTTCGGAAATAGTGCAAGCTGCGTTTTATTTCTTCCCGATACATAGGGCTGTCCCACCAACCGGTATTGCGCCGGGGACCAAAATCATACAGCCACAATCCGCAGTTTTGCACAAGCGGAAGCCATAGACTTCTTTGAAGCAATGGCAGGTAATTCGTATCTCCCAACAGATCAGAACGGACAAAATCGCGCTCCCGCTTGTCCTGCAGGTAACCGTTGTCTATTTCATCAAACCACATTTTGCCATGCAACTGGATGGAACGAATGGGCGCCCTTTGCATCCCCGAACCTCCCGCTTTCCGGCATGGTCCATAATAACTCGGCGGTCCGGCGAAATAGTCGATCCAGGGACTTTGCAGGAGGCGCCGGGCTTCGAGGTGCCCGTTCATGGCCTGCCGGCACAAGCCGAACTGCATATAACCGTAAAAAACACCGGTGATCAAGGGGCGGCCCCAGTGTTCCTTCGCGATGCGGCAAAAGAATTCAATGTCGTCGGCGATTACCGCTTGTTGGCAGCGATAGAAGTCCATGACCCGCTGTTCGGATGCCGGATCGAGGAAAAAGCCGTCGGCACAGCAGCGGCGTTCGTTGCTATCCGGCACCGTGGCATTGGCTACTTTATACTGGTTACTTCCCCAAGCGGTTTGAAGGTTTTCATCGGACCCGTATTTGTTTTTCAACCACTTGCGAAACGCCACTTGCATCGGCTCGCTCATATCCGGCTCCTGTTTGATAAAGCCCCATGGGTGCCATTCGCCATAAACGCCCCCGGCGATATGGATTCCGATCACCGCTTTTCCCTCGCGCGCGCGCGCGAGGGAGCGACAAAATTCCTGCAGTTTTTTGCCCGCCTCTACCCGCCAAAGCTGCGAAGCCAGACTTGCCCTGCTCCCGCGCAGAATATCGCCGTCCTCATGGTTGAACGGAAGTCCGACCGGCAGGTCCTCCACTGGCCCATTGGCGTATTGAACGCACTCCTCCGGGTGGGTCCGATTCCACCAAATTGGAGCATTGAGGTGCAATCGAACCACCACCGCCCCGCCCGGACAAGCATCCAGCACCCCGCGGATCTGTCGCTTTGCAAGGGCCATATCGAGCTGTTTTTCCTTTTCCTTCCAGATATCCTCCAGCCACAGATCCACCTGAAACAAGCGTATCCCCGCTTCCCCCATTCGCCGAAGGTTATGTGCCGGCAATTCTTCCCAACTCCAGCGACCGCCGGTAACATGGGTAAGGGCATACATAAAAGGCAATTCGGGTTGTTGGTTGACGTAGAGGGTGGGCTGGCCATTCAACAAACGAATTTCAGCGCTTTGCGGGCGCTGGGCAAGGAGGAGGCTAGGGAGGAGGACCAGTAAAAGGGCGAGTGTTTTCATGGCAAGGAATAGGCTTCCATTACGGCATGCTTGACTTTCAATGTGTAATCAGCGTACCAGAGGTAACTTGAGCAATTGTGCAAAAGCTGATTTGTCATGTCGCAGCGCAGCGTAGACACCTACACAACCCAAGTTACGCGGTATGCCTGTCACAAACGGATCTAGGGTAGCTTAGGTTGTGTAGGTGTCTCCGCGGCGCTGCGACATGACAAATCGCGTTAAGTGAAAATGAACTAAAATAAAAGGCAGATTCCCCATTACGTATTGGTATTCAATTATTCCAATGTGCAAACTGTAGCATGGAGCACAGAGCGCAGTTGCGCTGTAAGTGTAAGCCGGAACAATCATCCAGCTCATAGTATTAGGGCACTAATGGAGGATAATTTTTTCTGTCCTTACCATTCCATCAAATTCAACCTTGATGTAATAGACGCCTGCCGGGTAATTGGATGTGGTAATAATTATAACAGGCGTTTTATCACGATCGAAAATTTGATTGAACAGTATGGAGCCTGTAGTATTTAAAAAGCCAATCTTAATTTTTCGTGTTTGCAATGCAGTACAATCTATTGAAAATGCATCCCTTGCCGGGTTGGGATAAATATTGATTTTAATTTTTTCCGGAAAAACCATCTGAACCGAGCTTGTATGCAGTAAAGATACTGGTTTGGTATAAGCCAGTATTTTTGAATCAACGGTACCTAAGTAAAGCCTGTCCTTCAGGATGGCCATACTTAGACTGCTATTTGGCACTTTCAATAAATTTTCCCAGTTAATTAAATCGGAGGTTCGCCTGAGATTCCGGGCGCCATAACCGGAGTCGACCAGCGCATAAAAATAAGTCGAGTCTATAAAAAAATCATACACGTATAAGGAATCAACCCAGGCATTGTTCAGGCCATCGAAACTTCGCAGTCGGGACGATTGGCCGGGTTGCCAGCTACGGTAGAGCAGTCGGCCGGCAAATACCTCCGGTCGCCATCCCAAGGATCCTGAACCTGGCGGAAACAAAGAGGGCCCCTCCGTCCAGCCCAGCCCATCGTAAACTTTTGAAGCCGGGTGAAGGCTTCCGTAATAATCCCTGGCCTGGACGTATAATTTTCCGTTGTACAATCCACCGAAATAAAACCGGGCAAAATCATTGGCTATCTGGCTGATGGCGGTGTCAGTCAATATTTTACCCCAGGTTTTTCCATTATTGATACTCCTCCAGACGGCCGCTTTTTCATCCTGTGACCCCGTCATAAATAAAACCGAATCGTTCAGTTTTACTGCATCGAATACATGGGTGGAATTACTGCCAAAATTGTAGTTGGCCCAGGTCCCGCTGCTATCCATTTTGGCATAATCGCCCGGGATGCCGTATGATTTGCGATCTATGGCCGGGGCGAACAATTGTCCGTTCAAGGCTCTGTAGTTATAAACTGCCTCAGTGTTAGCTTGCCCTTCGTAAATAAAAGCCAATGAATCGGGAGAGAAGGCGTAAATATCGATTGGACCCGTATTGGCCCCATAATCTCCATATCCTGCATATAACTTATCATTCCATGGAAACAAGCTCAGCAATTGTTTGCCGATGGTGGAGGACTGGAGGACAGCAGCAGGATGTATTCCGACTACAATAAAAGAATCTGGCTGGGAAAACCCGAAGCAGGGGAGGAAGCTATAAAGGGCCAGGATATAATGGCGCCATTTCATGTTATTAGGCTGTTTTTTCATTTCTTTACGATTTAGAGATAGTTTTGATTCCACCAAACCGGAGCATTGAGGTGCAATCGAACCACCACCGCCCCGCCCGGACAAGCATCCAGCACCCCGCGAATCTGTCGCCTTGAATAGACACTATCTTATACGGTAACTCAATACACCCAAATACAATATCACTAAACCAAGTAGCAAACCAATGCCAGCCCAAAGTGTAACGGAACTGTTGAGTATCCATAAATTGATACAAGTTTGTATCGCTGCATACGCAACGGCAACCAGCAGATGTGGCCAGCGGCACTCATTGGCTAAATATTGATACAGGTGCAAACGGTGGGCCTGGAAGATGTTCTCCTTTCGCCACAGCCGATAGGCAATGGTAAGAATGGTATCCATGCCATATAAGGCAAGGAATAAAAATACGGACCAATCATATTTTACAGCCGACACGAATTCACTGCTGCCCCACTCGGGAATAGTACCTCCTGATTCCCAAATGCCAAAAAAACGCGCCAATAATAAAAAGAGCACCGTAAAACCGATGCTCACGGAGCCTACATCTCCTGCAAAACAAACAGCTTTTTTTCGGAAATTAAAAAAGCCGAATACCAGTAGCGCTAAAATTAAAAAAGAGAAGGGATTGCTTGCTTGATACAAGCTGGCAGGGGTGTCCCATTGAAATGCCAAAGGCACGAGTAAAGCTAAAGTGTATAATCCCGTGATCCCATTGATGCCATCCATGAAATTGTAAGCATTTACGATGCCAATACAAAGGATATAGGCAAGCGGCCATTGCCACCAAGACAACAGCTCAAATACATGTAGTTCCCAGAAACAAAGGGTAAAAGCGAGAAGGTGTACGCCCAAACGTAAGCTGGCGGATACCCGTCCCAGATCATCCACAAAACTGATGACCGAGATTAACAATAAACCGGCAGTAAAATAGGGGTAAGAAAAACCGTTCCAGATGGAATAGCCCAACCAGGCTAAAGGGAAAATGATGCCGCCGCCGCGTAAGGTAGCCTGTTGGTGAGAGGATCGGTGGTTGGGTTGGTCGGAAATGTTATAGGTGCGAGCAAGTCTCAGGTAGAGCATTTGTGCTCCCAAAAATATCAAAAAGGAAACGGGTAAAATAAAAGGCATTAGGGGTTAGATGAGGGCTTGGTCAGTACCAAACTACTGGATATTTTCTGAAATTGACACCTGTAAGGTTTCCATAAACCTTATAGGTCGGTGGCTAAAGCAAAATGTCAAGTAGTTTGGGTCAGTTTACTCCAGGTACTCGGATCGGCAAGTACCGGAAGCACCGGGTTGGGATTCCAGCCCAACTCTGCTCTTGCCTTATCATCACAAAAGGTAAGGGAGGTGGTCAACTTGCGCAACGTGGCCGTATTGAGTGGGAACCCCGGCAAGTAGTCCCCAAGACCTGCAACCAAACGCAGGGACCATGTTGGAACAGACCACCGAAGTGGCTTTTTAAGCGCCTGCGCGATGGCAGACTCTATGGATTCAAACGAGGGGTGTACCCCGTCTGTAAGGTTGTAAATGCCTGATTTCCCAATCAACGAAGGAATCAATCGAGCCACATCGGTAGCACAAACGGCGCTTTTCCGTGCCAGGTTATGCCTAATCCGTACATACTGCCCTTTTTGAATGGCAGTGGCCATTTTTCTCAGGTTTCCGGGTGGATTAGGCCCGACTACCATGGGCAAGCGCAGAATTACGATTGATACGCCGCGTTGTGTGCCCCAGCCCCGGATGGCTTGTTCTGCGGCAAGTTTACTTTGCGCGTACGGCGTTTGTGCTTGGAGTGGAGCTGATTCTGGTATGTTTTCTCCTTGGTCTAGTCCATAGACTGCTATGGTGCTGATGAAAATAAAACATTGGGGCAGGCGCCCGGTATGGTCTATTGCTTGTAAAAGCCTTATAGTTCCCTGATGGTTGATATCCCAAAAATCTTGTTTTTCTTGGGTGGTTTTGGGAATGCTGTGGGCTTTACCGGCATTGTGGATGATCAGGTGGTAATTTGTTTTTAACTCAAAATGTGAATCTGCCAAGTTGACAATTATATCATTATATTTTGATGAACCTAATGAATCAACATTGAAATCAGCACACAACTCTTTTCGGATACTTTTTCCTAGAAAACCATGCCCTCCGGTCAACAGACAATTTGATTTTGAATAATTCAAAATGATATTTCGATTTAAATCAATTATTGCTTCGATCTGCCGATGACTTGGCAGATTAAAGTATCGTATTTTGCGCTCAGGTTGGAATACTCGAAATTTTTGGCAGCATACTCGTAAGCCCGCAAGCCCATATCTGCCCTCTCTTCGGACGAAAGGCGATAAATTTTCTCAATAGCGGTGGCTATTTCTTCCGCACTGTTAGATTGAACCGTATAACCACATTGACTATCGTTCACGGGGTTGTTTACTGCGTTCACTGCAAACACCACCGGTTTGCCGGCTGCCATGTACTCATGTAATTTAGTAAGACTCATCCCATATTTGTAAAGAGGCGAATTCATTAAGCTGGCATAAAGCAGGTCGAACTGTTGCAGAATAGCGGGCATTTGCGTTTTGGGAAGAGGTTTCCTGAAGAAGACATTCTCCAAACCCATTTCTTCCTTGATCTTTTTCAGTTTGTCTTCCAAAGGACCGGAACCGATCAGGTAAATGCGAATGGGAAGTTTCCTTTCCTGAAGAATCTGGGCGGCAGTGATCAGATATTCCAAGGAATATACATTCCCAAGAGAACCGGCATTCAATACATTGAAAAAATGAGGTTCAACGATCTGCGCTGTCGGATGGGTAGGCTGGCTAAATAATTGCACATCCACTCCATTGGGTATCCAGCTCATTTTACTCCTTGGAATACCTATGTTCAATCCTTCAATATATTCATGCGCTTTGGGAAAAAGCAAAACGATGGCATCGCAGCCCTTATAGACTTTTTTTTGTATAAAATCCAAAAGTAATACCACAGGGCTATAGGGGCTTGATCCCAATTGAATCATAGTTTCCGGCCATAGGTCCCTGATTTCGGCAATAAAGGGAACTTTGGTTTTTTGTTTATATTTTAGGGAGGCCCATATCGTAAACGGATGGAAAGAACTGCCCAGGACCAAGTCGGGCCGGCCTAGTTCATTCTCCTTTTCAAGTAATTTTAATCCCTGGTAAAAAGAATAGATATTCAGGTATCGTTTTATGCCATTGTTCTGATAAGGCACTGTGCGTATCCAAACATATCTTATCCCTTCTATTTCTTGAACAAAGTAATTCTTGCCTTTTGGAATCTCCACCAACTTCTCATAGGTATTATAATGAATGTCTGAACAGAAAATCGTCACTTTATATCCCCTCTTTAACAGGTATCCTGCAAAATCATAATGACGCGATAACCCGGAAGACCCTGGTCTGTTTGCATAATGATTGATGATCCAAAGGTCTATCTTGGCAGATCTCTCCATTCTTTTTGTATTATTTTATTACTATGAAAGGATTCGCCTATTGTCAAATCCTGTGGTAGTATGCCTTCATAAGAGGTAATCAAGATGCTGGTATCCCCTGTTTTAACGATCAGCGAGCCATTATACAGAATCTCGCAGATTTGCCCGGCATCAAGATTATCCCATCTTAGATGGGTGTCAAAAGGAATCGCTGCCCATATTTTAATTGTTCTCGTTTCATGCTGGAGAGTTGTATAGGTGATGGCCCCAGGAAATGGATAAGTGACCGCCCTAATGAGGTTGTAAATATCCAAGGTACTGTCATTCCAAAAAATCACGCCATCCTCTTCCGAACGTTTGGGATAAAAGGAAGGGGTTACATTTTTCTGAGGCGTTGTACTGAAGCGATTCTCCAGAATCCCAGGCAATTCCTTTTCGCAAAGTTTTATCATGGCAATCAGATTCTTGAAGTGCAGGGTATGTGCATCATCAAAAGGTGTGATGTCAAACAACTGATACCCTACAACATCGCCATCATCTACCCCAGGCTTGTATTTGAACAGATGGGTAAAGAACATGGATTTATTCTGGATCAATGACCAGTTCAAAGGGCTTCTTCCCCTGCCATGTGGTAAGGGTTTATTGGAACCGTGCATCCCGAAGGCGCCTACCTTTAGAATATTAAGCATCCATTCTGGGATAAGGCGTTGCCAACCCATGCAAAGTAAAACACCTATTCCGAAACCTGTAATATTTTCACGATCTATTTGTCCTTTTAAGCTATAGGTTTTAGCCACATAACAACGAATCTGTTTCTCCTTTAAAAAGTCACGTAGGTCATAATATCCTGCAACTTGCTGGTTTTCCGCAGTTTGAGAATCAATCGTAATTACAAGGTCGATAGAGAAACCCAAACGCAAAAGCCCAAGGATTAGATCCTTTGTGGTATGTTTGCATCCGGCAATAGCAAGGGAATTGGTAATCATGAGATGAATCGGATAACTTGGAATGCTTCGGCATATTCGCAGCCTATCTGCACCCCTCTTGTTTTAGCCAGGGAAAAGACGAACTCACTATTGGCATAGTTTCTGAATTCCTGTGTTTTATAGCACTTCAGCGCATCTGCTTTTTTCTGAACATGGCGTGTATCCAGTTTGAAAAAGCCGCTCGTGGTGATACTGATATTGTTCCAGATCATTTCATAACAGAAGATATTGGAGTGTTTAAAAGCCCTTATCCCTTCTGCTGAAATAACCTGATGATCTTGGTGAATATCTCCAGGAGTTGGCATGAAGACCAAGTCTGGGTGAATTTTCGAACGAATATCAATCATGTCTTGTAAAATTTCCTGCCGATGCTCAGGAAATCTTCTTACCTCGTAGCGTTTAATGATAACGTTTGATTCGGGAATGCCCAATTCTCTGGTCGCATTCATCAATTCTCTTTCCAACTCGTCCTCTTTAAAGCCGTATGGAACCGACTGTTCACAAACGGAGAAAGCCATATAATATACTTCGCATCCCTCTTCTATCAATTTGGCAATAGTACCACCACAGCCGAATTCACCATCATCTGTATGCGGTGCAAGAATCAGCACTTTTTTAATTTTTTTTATCATAACATATTGCATTATTTTAAAACAGGTTCTTAGATTCCCTCTTGAGCGGATAAAATAGGTCGTCCTGAGGCTAGATAATCAAAGTATTTATTTGCCGAAACACCATGCCGATACAATTCAGATTTATGCCAGGAAATAAAACACACATCAGCCTTTATAAGCACTGCAGGAATGTCACTTTTCCTCAACTTGCCTGTAAATAGTATATTTTTGATTCCGACAGATCGAGTCTCGTAGTCCTTCCGTTTGTACCCGTCACCTACAATCAGGAAAAAAACCTGATCAGCCAAATCCTTCTGATCAGCAATTAACTCAAATAAAGGATCTAAGGCATTGGCAAAACCCAGTGTTCCGGTGTAACAAACCACCAGTTTGTCTTTAGGAATATCCACATTCCATGCTTTCATGTTTGACATAGAACGCTTTATAAAATCTAAACTAACGCCATTAGGGATCCAATGAATTTTTTCCGGCGCACCAGAGATTGCGTTAATATATCTACTCGATTCTTGAACAAGAGAAATGATGGCATCCGACTTTTTATATGCATAAGATTCCAGCCTGGTTATCAGCCAAATCATCGGATTTTTACTGGAATAACCCATAAGATGAATAGGTGTTAGTGGCCATAAATCACGCACTTCAAAAACCAATTTTTTTGACTTGAATAGACTTTTTAAAAATACCAAGACGGGAAATGGGAAGATGCTCATAGAGCTAAGTAACAAATAGTCAGGTTTTCCAATTTTTCTGGTATAAAATGGGAGCAAAAACATACTGAAAGCGAAATAAAACATGGCTAAAAACCGCGTCATATTTCTAGGATTGTACTTTGGCATTTTAACCCAGAGGTATTCCTCACCTTCATAAACCTGATGGGATGCGTAAATAAGCCGGTCATCGGGGCATCCTGATCAAACATGTGATTATTGCCGCTGGAAATAATCACCATCCGATAGCCTTTTTCCAAAGCTGGTTTTGACAAAAAAAAGTGACGTTCTCCCCATCCTGATTCCGGAGTCCCTGCAAACTGATTAATTATCCAGATCGTTGGTCGTTTCACACTTCTGTTATAAGAATAGTCAGTAAGAATTGAACTAACTATAGAGTAATTTTTTCTTCCTCAATGTGAGAAGGATATTTCTGAATTTTTGATGGAGTCCATAACTATTCGGGTAATCCATAAAAGTTTTAGGAGAATCGCTCATAATCTTTTCCAATTCTTCAGCACTGATCCCGAACTTCTTGCACACATATTCCTTATCCTCATCTATTTTCCCGAGTGGATAAATTGGTTTCTCCAATTCTGATAATGCCTCCTCGCGGGAAAGTTGTCCGGCCAGTATAAGAGCCGATAAATGGATCTTTCTTTTGTCGATATGAAATTTTTGAGGAAGGATAATGCCCTGATAGAATTTGGTATAATTCGATTCATAGTGTTTGCCTCCATAATATTGCCAGTTGAGTTCTTCCAACAATACCCTCATGGCTTCGTCCTTATCGTAATCCATGTAATTCAGGATAGAGATCATCTTAACCCTTTTCACCAGGGTATACCAAAGAAATCTTGTCAATGTGAAGTGGGGAAAGGTCTTCAGTTTTTTGGTGCCAAACTTTTTATGAATTCCTCTTATGTATGCCCAGTCTATATGGCCATAAGCCCAAAGCCGGGGCATTATCCCTTCGGTTTTGAAGTTATTCCCGCTCATGATAAATTTGATATTGTGTTTTCCTGCAACCTGATACAGTGTAGCAAGAATGGCGTGGTCGGTAGGAATCTCTCCGTCAGGTGTTGAGGCTTTCAGAAAAGACATCTGGAGGTCTTTGAATTCATTCCAGTTGACGACATAGGTAAAAAGGTCAATGTCCAGATTCTCCAATACTTTCTGAATATTATGAACGGCAAGCTCACTGTTCCATCCATTGTCAAAGTGAACGGCGAGCGGACGTAATCCCAGCTTCTTTACAAAATAGGCGGTAAACGTACTATCCACTCCCCCGCTCACGCCGATCAAACAATCATAGGGTTTCCCTTCACCTGCTTTTTTTATCCGGGCAACTAGCGCGTTCAAGGCCTTCTCCCTTTCAGGCGACTTCAATAAGCGAATTGCCTCCTTTTCACGGTATTCATGGCAATAGTTGCATATTCCTTGGGCATCTAAACGGATTTCTGGATTTCCTATCGAATCCATGACACATTGTTTACAGGAGATTACCGTTTGTTCCATGCTAATTATTCAAAAATAATTTTCAATTTTTCCTGCGAAGGATAGTTAATCAATACCCCTTTCAGCGGTCCGTGGAATACAAACATACTTCCGGCAGCTACAGCAGAGGCATTCCCTTTATGCACAGCCTGTTTAAAGTGGTCTAAATTTCCTGCTCCTCCGCAGGCTACAACAGGAATTTCGACAGCGTCTGCTATCTGTTCAATGAGATCAATATCATACCCATCCATCATTCCATCCCTGTCGACCGCATTCAAGATCAACTCGCCTGCGCCTGTATCCTGCATATGTCTGGCAAAGGAGATCGGGTCCATTTTAGGCAAGGGTGCCCCGGCATGAGAAAATAGTCCCCGCTTGCCCAAAAGGTTTTTTTTAATATCAATGGAAACCACCACACTTTGGTTTCCGGCCTCTCTGGCCGCTACTTTGATCACTGCCTCATTGGTAAACGCTGCAGTATTAAAGATAACCTTTTCAATACCTATGCTGAATATCCGGTTCACATCGGCCACCGTCCGAATTCCTCCTCCGTAACCCAAGGGCATAAAACATTCTGAGGCTATTTGTTCCAGTAAACCAAAATCAGGTCCCCGCTTTTCTTTTGATGCATCGATATCGAGAAATACCAGTTCATCCACTTCTTTTTCGTTAAATATCTTAATGGCATTGATGGGGTCGCCAACATAGGTTGGTTTTTTGAATTGTCTGGTTTTAACCAATCCTCCATTCTGTAACAAAAGCACGGGAATAACCCTGTAGCTGATCATGGTTATATTTCGTTAAAATTTCTTAAAAACTGCATACCATATTTGTGGCTCTTTTCGGGATGAAACTGGGCGCCATACACGTTCCTTCTTCTAACCGAGGATGCAAAACGGATCCCATAGTCCGTTGTACCGGCAATGTCATTCTCTTCCTCGGCATCAAAATAATAGGAATGGACAAAGTAAAATCTATTCTCTTCCAGATTCTGGTACATCTCCTGATTTAGAGGACGTACCCGATTCCATCCCATGTGAGGGACCTTTAATTTTCCAACAGGGCAAAATTTGCGGATCTTAGCAGGGATCAGGTTCAGTCCGTCTAACACGCCTTCTTCACTTGAGGTGCCGAGTAACTGCATACCCAGACAGATGCCCAAAATGGGGGTTCCTTCTACCGCTTTTTTGCGGATTACCTCACTAAAGCCGAGTCTGTTTAATTTTTCCATGGCATTGTCAAAGGCACCCACACCAGGTAATATTATTTTTTCAGCTTCAAGGAGTTCTATTGGCGATATGGTGGTTTGTGATTTAATGCCAAGCTTTTTTAACATGTTTACAATGGAGCCAATATTGCCCATTCCATAATCGATGATCGTGATCATTTAGCCAAAACCTTTTTATAAACCGCTATCACCTTCTCCGCCATATATTCAATACTCACTTCTGTGCTACTGTTTACCCCATTGCTCCGTGCTCCGGAATTTAAAACACGCACTACTTTTTCTTTGAAAAGCAGGGGGTCAAACGTATCCATAACATAGCAGGCAACCAGGTGCCCAAGCCGTTCCTTTGCATCGCCTACATTCACACTTACAACAGGCAGGTTGCAGGCGATCGCTTCTTTTAATGAATTGTTGGAGCCCTCATGAAAAGAGGTAAGGATCATTACGTCGCTGGCATTGTAATAGTGGAGAAGTTGTTCATGAGGAATTTTGGTGGCAATGACCATTTCTGCCTGAGGGATTTCCTGATTCACCAATTCCATAACCTTTAAGGCCATTTTAGGGTTTTTCACGACCTGCCCTTCTGTGTAGAAAAATAGTATGTGCTTTTTAGTGGTATCCCATCCTAATTTTTCTTTGCTCTCTGCCAACGGCATGGGATAAAATCCTGAAAGATCAACACCATTGGGTATCACCGTTGTTTTAGCCTGAATTTTTTGAGGTAACAAGGAGCGCATATGTTCCGACTTGGTAATGATCTGCGTGGCAAATCGCGCTGCTATTTTAGAAAACATCCGGTTAATTTTCCCCCCTTTGGTCAGGTGTCCAAATTCATTTTTGGTGCCCAACAAATCGCTTCCGCAAAAAGAAATTACAACAGGGCGAGGAGAAAAAAATATCGTAATAAGCGCAGCAGTGGTACCCCACAATACGTGCACGAGTTCAATACGCTCTTCTTTACATATTCGCCTTATCCTTCTACCCGCCTTTATCAAAGAGCGGAAGGATCTTCTGTCCGAAAAATGCCCATACTCAATGTCCACTCCTTTGGCCATAAGCGATTGCATTTGGGAGTCAGCATTGATAATGTCGTGTTTGAGGAAAGTTTTCAGACGGCCGTCAAGCATGGATTTACGGTGAAGGTAAAACTCAGGTTTGGCAGCATCGTAAGTGGCTAATTCATTCCCGACATGAATCATTAATACTTTCATATCTCCTTGCGCTTTACATACCGCGCCCGTTTTCCCTATATACCATCAATGTTTTATCCATTAGGAGCGACAGTCCGAAGGTTTGTTCTGCGATCAGCCTGCTTTGTTTCCCCATTTCCTTCAATTTTACTTCGTCACTAAACATTTCCATGGCATACTGTTCAAGTTCCATGAGGTTATTTACCCCGGCGACATACCCGTTAACTCCATGCCTGACCAATAAGGAAGTGTCTCCACAATTGGTGGTCAATATGGGTTTTCCGCATGCCATGGCCTCCATGGTTACATTCGGACAACCCTCAATCTCCGCAGTATGGATAAAAACATGGCAGTCCGAGAAAAATTCACTGATATTACCTGCCTCACCCACAAAGATAAAATTCTCATCGAGGTTATAGGTCCGTATCCGCTCCTTCATACTATCAAGTAAAGGCCCGGCTCCAGCGTGTTTATGCCGGATGGATACTCCTCTCTGCTTCAATCTGTATATCAGATCAATAAGCAGGTCGATGCGTTTTTCACCATACAACCTCGAAATGGAACCGGATTTGACCATTCCTGTTTCTTTTATGAAATCCGGTTTGTTATACCTGAACGTGTTAATGGGCAATCCATTATGAATGCAATACGTTTTGGAAAACAGGCGGTACAGGATTTTTGGGAAAGCAGCCAAGCCGTCAAGAAAGAGGTAGTTGTTGGAAATCTTCCGTCGTGGGAAAAGCATGGACGTATAGAAGCCAAAGGCCCCGGAATTTTCGTGATTCCATTGCAAACGACTTCGTATACCGCCAAAGGCAAGCGTTTCGGTGCCCACGGAAACCAGCCAGGTTGCAAAATTGAGATGAAAACAAAATGAATGAACGACCGCGGGCTTACTTTCCCTGATAAGAGTGCGTATTTCTCTAACTTTAGCAAGTTTTCTCATGGATTTCAGTTGGAAAATGGTTAGCAGGATGTTCCCGTCCATTATGCGAAAATATTTATCGTCTGGATTGAAGCGGAAAGGAAGGATCCCAATTTTGTGCGTTTTACTTAGCATAGTCGCCAGGTAGTACAGTTGTCGTTCCTGTCCCCCATCACCCAGTTCTTCGATGATAAAGAGGATGTCTAATTTCACCCTGGTCTCTGCTTCCGGTTTATTGAACCCTTGTAAATGCATTAGCTGTCCAGCCTGATCTCGTAAATATAGTCCTGTCTCATAAATCTCAACACGCGGTTACGTGATGCGAACCTCATGTATTTGAGGATAAACCTCTCCGAAAAAAGTTTTGGCATGCCAAGTAAGGCATTGGCGGCATGAACCTTTCTCATTATCTTGAACCCATGTTTACGGATTATCCTGTCAATGTCTATTTTTCGGATTGTCTGGGCCTTATAGGGACTATTTTTAATTCCACTAATTAGAAATTCAACTTTGGTAAGGAAGTGATTATAGTCTGTGAACTGCAGATAAATTTTGCCATCCGTTTTGACAGTATTCGCCAGCTTTGCAAAGGTTTTATCCAAATGCGGTACATGTGCAAGAACACCGATAATCAGGATGATATCAAACTTATTGCTGCTATCAAATTCGAGAAAATCACCGTGAAAAGACCTGGTCTTTGCGGCAAGGGGGCCATAATTATTCAACGCCGCTTGAAGCATATTTTCCGATACATCAAGTAGAGTTACCTGATTAGCGGTTGCATAATTAACAGAAAGGCTACCGTCTCCGCAACCAATATCGAGGATTTCGAGGTCAGAAATATCTCCGATGAGGCCATTCAGGATCTCTTGTCTTAAAAGTATGCCATATCTTTTCTGAAGGTAATTCTGGGTATTATTAAAAAATCGGTGAACTATTTCGAGTGTGATTTCTTTCATGAATATAGTTTTGTAAATAGTAGTTGTTTAATATAGCCAAAGTAGAGTGGTTTTGAACGACTTTAGTGCGAGCACAGGTTTACTGAGTCGCGGGAAGTTGAAAGTGATGAGTGATTGGAGTTCATCCTTGTATCCATTGATGTTCTCAAAAAAGGCCAGTATTGCTTGTCGAAACTCCTCGAAAGTTGGTTTGAATTTGGTGTTGATGACTTTTTTTCGGAAGAACTTCCAAAGCCTTTCAATAAGGTTAAATTGGGCGAATAAGGAGGCAAAAAGAGTTGGACTATGCGGGGGTTTTTGTCCAGCCAAGCCTGCAATTCGACGTTTCGGTAATATCGGGCATTGTCCCCTATGACGTAAACGTGCTCTTTATCAAGGTTGTTCGCCTGTATTTTTTGTTACAGTTCGATAGTGGCTTGGGCGTTGATGGTATCTGCTTCTATGATGATTACCTCTTGCGACTTGTGGGCGTTCATCGCGCCATTGATATTGATGCGGCTGCGGCCCGAATTTGTAGGTATAGCCTTTATTTCGCCGCGGTTGATCCAAGCATAAGTGGATTTTATCTCGAACCATTCAAAACCACTCTGCTTTGGCTATATTATATTACCCGCATCTAAATAAAAGTAATGCGAAACAGAAAAGCAGTAACAGCGATAATGATCGAAGCTTCATAATTTTTCGAAAAAATTGTGATTTTGCCTACACTTACACATTCGGCAGTCGCGTCCTACTCACTTGGGGGTGGGGCTTTTCAGAATTCTCCCCGTCGAACGATACAATAATTGATTTGCGCTTATGGTTTTGCCCAACGTTTTGTATAAGCGTAGTTGGGAGGTTACGAGCAATTATCGCTTATACCTTGTTAGAAAACGTTTATCTTCAATTCTTTCATAAAGAAATGTTTTTATCTTTTTAGTTAAATATATTTCAGTATACCGCCCAATAAGAATACTAATAATATTAGAAATCAAAAATCCAATAGTAAATAGTAAATAAGGATTAATATTTTGGCTAAAATGGATTTTAAGAAAAGCTAAAATGCTATAATGAACCAAATAGAGGGTGTAGGAAAAACTGGCATTAAATCTTATTATTTGGGCAATCCTAATTGAAATATTTTTATTCTTATAAATATCAATTAACAGCCATAATACTATTGCCAACAAAAATGCAAAAATAGGATCATAAGCATTCATAATTAAATATGCCCTGACTAATGACAATCCACTTAAAATAATCACAATAAAAATTTTGAATTTTTGACTAATTCCTACTAGTAAATTTAATGTTGAGAATATAAAAATAATTGCTCCGAATAACCAATATACTATCAATCCATCCCCCCTACCCTTTAATAAATTATAAACAGGTACAATAGAGAGAAAGGTTAAGATTAGTATATTTAATAAAGTCATTTTTTTGTTTTTTAAAATTACAAGCATTATATATCCAAACCACAAATAAATCCACCATTCGATTGCCAAAGTCCAAAATGGTCTAGCAGAACCAAAAGATGTTACATTAATAGCTAAGAACGAGAAAATTGGATAATCTTGAAACATAAAGAGGTTGCCAATAAAAGTCTTTAAATTAAAAGCACTTTCAAAATTATATGATTCCGGAGTTATATTTATACTAATCAAATCTATGGTTAGAACAAAAAATATTGCTGGAATAAATGCACCGTAAATCCTAGAAAATCTGTCAATAAAAAAATGGTTAAAACCATAATTTACATCGTTTAATTTCTTCTTCACTGTTGAATATGTAATTAGAAATCCGGATAGCAAGAAGAATATGAGTACGGCAATTTCCTGCATCCAAGGGAAATTAGGTTCATGTAAAAATTTGAATATTCCAAAAAAACTTATTCCATGACCAATAACTACGACTTGAGCACTAACTCCCCTTATCAGATCTAATATTATTGAACTACCCTCTTCGAATTTATATTCTTCCATTTGTATTTCTTTTTTGTAATGTTTGCTATATATTATATTATCCGACCTCTCTTAATTGTAAAACATCCTTTTCCCTCTGTTTTAAAGAATTAAGCCCTGCAAGACTACCCGCTAACGCATACAATACCCAAATTTCTTTGTTATATAACATTGAGTGGCCAAAAAATGCTACAACGTGGATCATTATCAATTCATAAGTAAACGCCATTATCATTAAACCCAAAAAAGGACTTTGGAATGTTCTTTTCGTCATTGAATACAGGCTGACAAAAACACCGATGGTCAAAAAAAGAAATGACAAGAATCCAACTATACCCATATCAACCAGTACTTCAGCATAAAAATTATGAATCCTAGCCTCTCTTGATTTTCCACCAAAATCATCCATATATTTCACATTATTTTTAACACCAATACCCATAATCGGGGCCTTACTCCACATTTCCAATCCTGTCAAAAGTAAGGTCCATCTTCCGGTCCCAATAATATCAAGTGTCTCTTGATCGGTCTTTCCGGAAACAATTTGACTCCCACTTTCAAAAGTAAGTTCAATTCTTTCCCTGGTTACTTCTGGCAGAAAAGTATAAATAAGCGGTCCGGAAGTAAAAAGTATTATTGCAATAATAAAGGCTCCCCTTCTTAACCTAAAATGTAAACCGAATACACCTGCAATAGAAATCAAAACTCTCCTTGTACCCTGAAAAGACGCTAACAATATACTTAATAGTATACATATCCAA